>JAFDHR010000406.1 GCA_019308645.1 Deltaproteobacteria bacterium | reverse complement strand
GCTGAACTTATACGGGATTGGTAATATATGTCTGAGTTCATATCTATTATTATTCCAGGGAATAATGAGGGAAAAAGGATATTTTTGATTATTGAAGCGCTGTCTGCCTTTTGTCAAAAACATTTCCCTCAGCATGAGATCATCTTTGTGGATGATGGAAGCACGGATCAGACCTGGGCCATGGTGAATAGTCTTCATGACTGTCCTTTTTTTCATGTCATACGTAGCGCAAAAAATATGGGCAAAGGCTATGCGGTTCGGAAGGGGATGCTGGCAGCCCGAGGGCAATACCGGTTTTTTACAGATGCAGACATTCCTTACGGCACCGAATGTTTTTTATTGGCCCTGAAAACTTTTAAGGATTCAGGTTGCGACATGGTGATTGGCTCAAGAAACCTCCCTGAGTCATGGGATCAGGCAAGGGTAAGATGGATCAGAAAAATAGCCAGCAGGCTTTTTTCAATCATCGTAAATATCTTTTTACATATCCACATCAAGGATTCCCAGTGCGGTTTCAAAGGTTTTACCGCCAAAAGCGCCCAACGGATATTCGCTGATTCTACTATAAATGGGTTTGCATTTGACGTTGAAATTTTTGTTCTGGCCAAAAGATTGGGTCTGTCCATCGAAAAATTGCCGGTGACCTTGATAACTAACCAGCATTCTAAGGTGAGGCTTACCCGTGATCCGCTAAGGATGCTCATAGATATCTTGAAATTGTCCTGCAGGCAGTGGAGTGGTGGGATTTTCAGATGAACCGGGATTCAAAACCTTATCAAATCATTGTGGACCTTCTCCTTTTAGGATCTCTTCTCACTTTTCTGGCGGTCTACTTTGATATCAGGCATCTGTTTTCCGATACAATAGTGACAGGGGGAGATACTGCCAGTTGGTATGGCGTGGCCGACCACATGTTGAAGGTTCTGTTGCCTAATGGCCGTTTGACCGGGTGGGACATGGGCAATTTCTGTGGATACCCCAATTTCCACTTTTATTTCATCCCTCCCTTTTTGCTCGCTGTCTTACCCAGTTATCTTTTTGGCCTTCCTCTCACCATCACCCTTAAATGGGCTATTATGAGCGGTATCTTTTTGCTGCCTGTCACTACCTATTTCGGGCTTCGGGCCATGGCATATCGCTTTCCTGTTCCCATAATAGGGGCAAGCGCCTCCTTCCTGCTTTTGTTCAATGAATCCTATGCCATCTTTGGGGCTAATACCTTAAGCACCTTTGCAGGGGAATTTTGTTATATGTTCGCCTTTGCCCTGCTTCCCTGGTTTATGGGGTCCCTTTACCGCGGCGTGGAGACCCGAAAAGGAGCAGCAATAAACGGCATTGTTTTAGGGCTTATTGGCCTTTCCCATCTTTTTGTATTTATTCCGGCAGTCTTTCTGGTGATCTATTGGTATTTTGTTAGAGGGCAGGTGCGCTATCTGTGGAAGGTTTGCTGGATAGGGTTTGGAGTTATGGCCTTCTGGATCTTGCCTATTCTGGCCTATGGTCACCCCTATACAACTCCGTTTTCCATGACCTGGCAGGATTTCGTAAGCTGGCGCTATACATTGGCCGGTCTGGCCTTTATTCTTTTTATGGCAGGACCCAGGGTAGCCCTGTCTTCTCTTAGAGCGCAGAAACTCCCTGCCGTCCCCGTTTTAAAAGTGGATGGAAATAATACAATCCCTCCCTTAAAAAAAATAGACACCCTTATGAAGCCGGATATGATACTGATCTTTTTTGCCGGTCTCCTCACCTTTGTCTTTTTTTATCTTTTAGGGCAATATCTCGTTCTGGGCAAGGACTTATGGTATGCAGGACTTAGGATTCCGGATCTCTCCCTTTCCCCTCTGGGGGAAGAGCTGGCATATAGCGTGAGATCCTGGGTAGTTCCTGCATCTTTGATTTTTTCCATATCCGTGATGGGCATAGGTGTGTGGGCCAGAAAGGGCCATGAAAGATTTGAAATACTTTCCAAGTCCTTTGGATCTCTGTGTTTCATGGCGGTTTTGGGCGTAGCGCTCGTAGGGTTGTACCGAATAATCGGCCGTTCCATAGATAATGAGGGCGTGCGGTCTTTTTTTCTTGCAAAATCTATCATGGTTTTCATTTGCAGCCTTTTTATCCTTGCAGCCGGTCGGCTCTTTTTCTTCTCCAATGGCGGAAAAGCCGCCATACAACGGCTTATATCCACATCCGGTTCACGGGCTTTCGGGATGTTCTTAAGCCTGATTGTCGGATGTATAGTTATGTATTTTTCAGCGCATTTCATGAAGATGCCTGATATACGCTTTCTTCCCCCTGCCTTGTTTGCCTTGATCCTGATATTCTTCGCCGACACCCTGGGCAGTTATATTTCTTCGTGCACACCGGCAACCAGGATTTTCGGGGCTGTGGCTGTATGTTATCTTATCGTTTTGACAGTAATATTCGGTGCCTCTAAATCCGGTGTATGGTTTCGTTATAACAACATTGGCTATGAATCGACTCCCGGATACAGGGAGTTTATCCAGGTAAACGACTATCTGAGAAATTGTGAAAAAGAGCGGAATCCACTCAATGCACCCAGGGTCGGATACGAAAAATGTGATCTGTACGGCCTTTATGGCGGAGACCGGGTTTTTGAATCGTTGCCTTTTTTTTCAGGGAGACAGACAATGGAGGGTATTCACTTTGCTTCGTCTATAGCTTCCAGATGCGTTGTCTTTCTGCAAACCGAATATTCCCG
>JAFDHR010000405.1 GCA_019308645.1 Deltaproteobacteria bacterium | reverse complement strand
CATTGTGGCTAATAATCCAGAAGAGGCCGCTACCTTTCATGAAGAAATGGAAGGATATGACCCTGGCGATGCAACAGCCGAGATGATCCTGGAATTACCAAAAGGAATCGTCACAAATATTGGTTGGCCGTCAGATGATGTTCTCCAATCTTGTGGAGCCAATATTTTGCTTGAGGGACCCACACGCATCGTTGAAATCGGTGACCGCAAATTCTGTGAAGGTTTAATGGAATCCACCATCAGGGCGCTGGACGATGACATCTCTGAGGCTTTTGGCGAAGGTCGTCTGAATAAGACGCGTAAGTCAAGGAAACATTAGGTGGTAAAATTTCTACTCTAGGCGTCTTCGTTTTAGGGAAAGGATAGTAACTGATCAATACTATGGACTATTATGAAATCCATTCAATTTGTGCTCTTATCAGATTATCCACTGTATTCAATGTGATCTTAACTTTTCCTTCCTCGCGGAGTTTTAATAAATAATCAACTGCCTCTTCCTTAGGCATATTTTTTATATCTGGAAGTTCTTTCACGACATCATTATAACAACGCAGGAGATGATTCCTTAGAATTGCCTCCGCTTTCTTTTTCAATTCCGCTTCTTGCATCATTTACCCCTCCCGTTAACCCTATCCCTCAACCTCCCAGAGCACTTAAACCTAACTACCCTCCTTTCACCCAGCATCAAATCATACCCAGTTTGAGGGTTCCTTCCTCTCCGTTCCCTTTTCTCTTTAACACAAAAATTTACCAAATCCACTAATCAGAACATCCTCGCCATCTTCTAGGGTCTTTTTAATGATCTCTATGAGAGAGTCAATTACCTGGATGGGTTTGGTTTTGGGGAGGTCCAGATGGTTGCTGACAAAATTTATGATGTGAACTTTGGTGACTGTCATAAGAGACTTTCCTGTGGGGCAAGATATTTTCACGTCTTCATTATTTCAAGCGTTTATGTATGTTAGGAGAGTATTAATCTGGAAGATTGATCTTGGCCCTATCTAAACACCTCTTGGAGGAAATAAAGGTGCGTATTTTCTGGCGTTTAGGTTTACCACCAATATTCCAGACACAATCAATACTAACGCCAGCAGAATATTGAAGGTGATAGGTTCTCCAAGAACCAGACCACCCAGCAAAACCCCGGATATGGGCATAATGAAAAGAAAAGAATGTAGTGAAACGGCTCCATATTTTTGGAGCATATTATTCCATGCCACAAAACCAAAAGAAGCTATTACAAGACCCTGGTACAAGAGAGCAATCAGGACATTTAAGTTCACATATTCTATCATTGTGCCATCCCACAAAAGGCCTGCGAGAAAAAAGAAGGGGACCGAGAATATCATGGGGTAAAGCACAATTTGAAAAGGATCAAATGCGTTTATGATTTTCTTCGTATAAACCGTGTTGCAGGCCCATATAAAAGCAGTAATGAGTATCATAAAATCCCCAGTTTGAATATCCGTTGTTATCCCTTTTCTCCCCAGAAAGACCATGGCCATCCCTGTAAACCCCATGAAAAGTCCCAGAATCTTCCTTTTTGTGATTTGATCTCCTGGGATAAAACAATGGGCCAGAAAAAGAACAAAAAAGGGTTGAAGATTAATTAGCAGGGTACCTCGGGAGGCGTTGGTTTTGTTGAGCCCAAGATAGAGCAAGCCTAGTTGTACAGTGAAAAGCATAGAGATAATCAACAGTTGATGTGCCTGCCCTTTCTTTATAGCAAAAGATCGCTGACTAATTTTGGCCCAAAGAAAAATTGCTAATGTAGCTATGCTGAAACGAAGTCCCGCCGTTGTGAATGCCCCCAACCCAGAGAGACTAATCTTGATAGCTACGGCATTGGCTCCAAAACCAATACACAGAATTGAGGTAAAGATGGCCGCTAATAAAGGAAGTTCCTGATTGTTGGGTGTATCTCCAACCATTGCTTTGAAAGAAACTCCTTTATGCTTTTCCTTTTTGAATTTGTATGAGGTAACTGAAAACATCTGCCACATCATATCCCCTTTAACCCAAGGTTTCCTGGCAAATACACTCTTGTTGCATTCAACTCAAGGTTTAAACGCCTTCTGTAGGCTCTTTCACCCATCATGCTAATATTTTTTGTGTCCTTGATCATTCATTAAAAATGCCCCCAATTAGATAAGTTACTCCTCATGAGGGCTTAATAAAATCTATTTCAATGTTGATTAACCTACAGCATCCTTCAAGGCTGTCCCCGGTACAAACTTGGGGACCTTCTTAGCCTTGATCTTGATCTCTTCCCCGGTCCCTGGATTCCTTCCCTTCCTGGCGTTTCTTTGTGCCACCTTAAAGGTTCCGAAACCAATCAGTGTAACTGTATCGTTTTTTTCTAATGACTTGGTAATGGCTGAAAAAACACAATCCACTGCTGCCTGGGCCTCTTTTTTTGTATTGACCACCTTTGCCACCTCTTTGACTAAATCTCCCTTGTTCATGTTCTTTTCTCCTTTCTTTTAGATAATAAAGTAGTTGGTTGATAATATGTTGACTAATATATCCTTTTTGATATTTGAACTTAAAACTGCACTATTAGACCTTATCTGTCAAATCTACCTGATATAAGGGAATATCCTTGATTATTTACCTGATTTGAGGATATTTTTTTATGATTAGCCTTTCCCTTCATGGTCATCACCCCCACTAATCCCTCCAATATTATTTCACAGGCACCCTTGTCGATCTAATTTTTCAACCCCCCGTG
>JAFDHR010000404.1 GCA_019308645.1 Deltaproteobacteria bacterium | reverse complement strand
GAGGGGATTAAGGGGAGGGGGTATAACTAGCTGAAATACTATCTTATTCACCCTCACCCCGACCCTCTCCCTTCGAGGGAGAGGGAGTTTTGCGACTTTTTACGAAACCATCAATTTCCAATTATTAATTTTCAATTGTTTATGCCTTAGTGTCTTGGTGTCTTGGTGGCTGAGTAGTTAAATTTAAAGAAACATTTAAGGAAATAAGAAATGAAAATTGTTATCATAGGCGCTGGGGAAGTAGGTTTTCATATTGCCCAGAGACTATCAGAAGAAAATCAAGATGTAGTTTTAATTGAAAAAGATCCTATTAAAATCAGGGAGGTTCAAAACGTTATAGACGTCCAGGCTATTTTAGGCTCAGGCACCAATCCTTCGGTATTAATTGAGGCAGGTATTAAGGAAAGTGATATGCTCGTGGCAGCTACTGATAGTGATGAATCAAACTTAATTGCCTGCTTATATGCTCAATATTTAACTGATTATATCACTAAGATAGCCCGGGTAAAAAATTCAGATTATATGAAACACAGGGAGATCTTTGATCAGGATTTTCTAAATATTGACCTGATTATTAATCCCCAGTCTGAGATGGTTTCCTCTATGCTCAGGCTTATAGAGGTGCCAGAGGCATCTGAAGTAATAGATTTTGCTGATGGTAGAATCAAGCTCATTGGTATAACTATAAAAGATAACTCTCCATTAGTCGGACGAAAGCTCTCCTCGTTTACTGATTTTGAGCATGTAATCCTTGTTGGTGTTATTGTAAGGGGAGAGAAGGTTATTATACCCGGTGGCCTGGATACAATCCAACCAAATGATTTGATATATTGTGTTATCCACAAGGAAAACACTGCAAATATCTTCCGTCTAATGAATGTTAGAGAAGAAGGATTGGGGCGGATAATCATTGTTGGTGGCGGTGAAACTGGCCTTGCCTTGGCAACATCACTCGATGCTACGACTATTAATACCAAGATAATCGAGAAAGATGGCCAGAGATGTCTCGAGTTGGCGGAGAAGCTTAAAAAGGTGGTTGTTTTAAATGGCGATGGCACAGACCGAGAGTTCCTTTTGGAGGAGAATATAGCTGATGTGGATATTATGGTTGTAATCACTGGCGATGATGAAAACAATGTTCTCATTTCTTTATTAGGTAAGGCTCTCGGTGCAAAAAAGACGATAACCAGGATAGGAAACCTCAGTTATATCCCTCTTATCTCTGCAATTGGAATTGACACAGTTGTAAGCCCACGGCTTTCTGTAATTAGAGCAATCCTCCAGTATATTAGGAAAGGAAAGGTGATATGTGTAGCACCACTCAAAGGAGAAGGTGCGGAAGCCATAGAATTCGAGGCATTAGAGACTTCTGATATTGTCAATATTCCTTTATCCGAGATAAAATTTCCCAAAGAGGCCATTATTGGTGCAATTGTGAGAGGAGAAAAGGTTATCATACCTCGAGGACATAATATGATCAAACCCCATGATCATTTAATAATATTCGCCCTTAAAGGGGCTATACCAAAGATTCAAAAATTATTTACCGTTAAACTGGAATATTTTTAATGCGTTTTCGTCAGATCTTCCGACTGATCGGAATCCTTAATGTTTTCCTCGGTCTTTCCATGCTTGCGCCTCTCACCATCTCCCTCATCTATTCCGATGGAAGCTTCTTTCCTCTACTCTATTCCTTCATTATCACATCAGGCACTGGCATTACCCTTTTTTTTCTTATCGGGAAAATTAATTATCTCTCTCTAAACCAAAGAGAGGGTATGGCAATTGTTACCTTTGGTTGGTTAACTGCCGGTTTTTTTGGCTCTTTGCCTTTTTTATTTTCCGGCTCAATTAGCACCCTAACAAATGCCTACTTTGAATCCATATCCGGTTTTACGACTACTGGAGCCTCTATTCTTGCCAACATTGAATCTCTTCCTAAGGGAATATTATTCTGGAGGAGCCAAACCCAATGGATGGGAGGGATGGGAATCATTGTGCTCTCTATTGCCATTCTCCCTTTTTTAGGAGTGGGAGGGATGCAACTTTATAAAGCTGAGATTCCAAGCCCGGTAGTGGATAAATTACAACCTCGCATCTCAGAGACGGCTAAAACCCTATGGAGGGTGTATCTATTTATCACCGTACTTGAGATAGGACTTTTATTTATAGGCGGAATGCCTCTTTTTGATTCTATCTGTCACGCTTTTTCTACCATGCCAACCGGAGGATTTAGTACCCAAAATGGGAGTATTGCTCAGTATAACAATGCCTATTTTGATGGTGTTATCACCTTTTTTATGATCCTGGCCGGAATAAATTTTTCCCTCCACTTCAAATTTTTAAAGGGAGACCTTAAGGTGTTCGGCAGGGATCCAGAGTGTCGTGTCTTTCTTCTTATCTTAGCTATTCTGATACTTTTGGTAACCTTTAATATCTATGGGAGTGTTTACTATTCCATAAGTTATGCATTAAGGCGCGCTGCCTTTCAGGTTACATCCATAATCACAACAACTGGTTTTGTAACGGCCAATTACGCAACGTGGCCAGCTCTATCGCAAATTATTATCCTATTATGCATGTTTATTGGGGCAATGGCAGGATCTACTGGTGGAGCAATAAAGATTATGAGGATTATATTGTTTGCTAAACATGGCTACCAGGAGATTTTTAGACTTATCCATCCCCACGCTGTAAGATCCATCAAGCTCGGTGGCAAGCCGGTTCCAGCAGAGGTATTGAACAGCGT
>JAFDHR010000403.1 GCA_019308645.1 Deltaproteobacteria bacterium | reverse complement strand
CACTACACTATCCAGGCCTTCTTCTTTAATTGATTCAGCTATCTCATGCTGATTCGAGCTATCTAAAATGCATTTATAGCTTCCTGCATATTTAACTCCTTCCATCTTACGAGAAGCCGTAAGTATCCTTTCCAGATCGAGCCAGGAGGCTATCTCAAACTCACAATAGCAGATAAAAATACCAATCTTTTCCATAAGGTTCCCTTAGACAATTACTCTCTTCTCCCTAAGCAGAGGAAGGGGATCAACATAATTCAGGTCAAACCGACTCTCTTTAGCCTCCAACCCTAACGCCAGGGCAAGAAGCTGAGAAAAATAGAAGACAGGGATACCGCTGAAACCAACGTATTTCTTTGCGATCTCTCTCTGACGGTAGTCTAGATTGTAGTCACAGAGAGGGCAGCTCAATACCATTGCATCTGCCCCTCTCTTCAAAGCGGAATGAAGTATCTCATAGCCCCTGTCTGCTACTACGTCAACCTCATTTACGGTATGATAACTACCACAACACTCTGTCTTCATCGGGTCTTTAACCACCTCTGCCCCCAAAGCTGTAAGCAGCTCTTCCAAGATTGTAGGATTTTCCATATTGTCTATTCCTATCTCTTGAGGACGGGTCAACATGCACCCATAGTATGGGTCGAGTTTTAACCCCTTTAAGTTAATCTTCACCTTCTCTTTAAGCGTTTCAAAACCAACCAGGTCCCTTAGAATCTCCAGCAAATGAAGCACTTCTACCTCTCCTTCATACCTGATAGTCTCTTCACTCATAAAATCAGCGATCAATCTCCTCTTTTCCTCATCTTCTCTAATCAGATGATTAGCCCTCTTCAAGGTGTTGTAGCACATAGAACAAATAGTGGTAACCCTCTCTCCACCCTGCTCCTTTACCCTTAGAAGATTTCTTATAGGTGCTAACTGATGAACTAGATCATCTGTTGCCATCCCAAAAACGGTCCCACAGCAGTTCCAGCTAGGGAGTTCTACTAGCTCTACATCTAGTGTCTTCATAGCAGACAGGGCAGATTCTTCAAGGTTCTTTGCCTTGGTCTTTACCGTACATCCAGGATAGTAGAAAATCTTCATAACCACGGCTCCTTTAGCCAGTAAACTTTCTAAAATTACTAATGAGTGCGATTTGAGGCAATTCCTCTAGCTGTTCAGATGATATCTCAGAGGGTTCTACATAATTAAGTTTCTCTTTATCCCTGGTTACTAAAAGTCTTAAAGCCTCAAAGACCTTGGCAAGGTCTACACCTCTTGGGCAGCGAACACTACAGGTAAGGCATGAGGCGCAGAGCCAGATAGTCTTGGAATTTATAATCTCATCCTGAAGCCCAAGTTGTACCAGGCGAATGATCTGGCTGGGCAACAAATCCATAGCAAATGAACTGGGACACCCAGCCGAACATTTCCCACATTGATAACAGGAGAGGATATTTTGACCGCTCAGTTCCTCCACCTTTTTCACAAAATCACTGTGAACCTTCTCTGATGAAAGTTCTACCTTCATCAAAACCTCCTTTAAAAATTTTTAAAATCACCAAAGGCTAGAAGAATCATTAGAAAAAAAGGGGGTAATATCCTGCATCCTGTATCATAGGTATCTTCATTCCCTGCGATATTTTTTTACCCCTTCCTGATAGAGGTCATTCCCTATAGTGTCATTTACTACAATCACTGGTAAATCTTCAACCACCATTTCCCTAATTGCCTCGGGACCCATATCCTCATAGGCTATGATCTTTGAACTCTTAATACACCTTGAAATTAAGGCACCAGCCCCTCCCACAGCAGCCATATAAACACATTTATACTTTACCATAGCCTCAATAACCTCTGGAGAGCGTGCCCCTTTTCCGATCATCCCCTTAAGACCCCTTTCAATTAGCTTGGGAGAATAGGCATCCATCCGATAGCTGGTGGTTGGGCCAGCCGAACCAACAGCTCTGCCCGCTCTGGCTGGAGTGGGACCTACAAAATAGATTATTTGCCCCTTAATATCAAAGGGTAATGCCTCCCCTCGATCAATTAAATCTATAATTCTTTTGTGGGCAACGTCTCGTCCTGTATAAATTATACCATTAATTAAGACTTTATCGCCACTTCTCAACTGATTTACTATCTGGTCACTCAAAGGAGTTCTCACTTTTATTTTGCTCATATTAACCTCTAGAACACTATCTGTTTATGTCTGCTAGCATGACAATTGATGTTGACTGCAAGCGGAAGACTGGCAATATGGCAGGGATACATTTCTACATGTACCGCCAGGGCGGTAGTCCTTCCTCCCAATCCTTGAGGTCCTATCCCCAGATTATTAATCTTCAGCAAGAGTTCCTCTTCGAGAGCAGCCAATTCAGGATCAGAGTTTGAACTTCCAATAGGTCTTAGTAAAGCCTTTTTGGCAATCAAGGCTGCCTTTTCAAAGGTACCTCCTATTCCTACACCTACAATAATAGGTGGACAGGGGTTAGCCCCTGACTCCTTGACCCTTTCTACTACAAATCTCTTTATCCCTTCAATGCCCTCAGATGGTTTAAGCATAGTCACTCGGCTCATATTTTCAATACCCCCTCCTTTAGCTGTAACTATGATCTTCAACTGATCTCCAGCAACCAGATCAATATGAACAATAGCCGGTGTATTATCACCAGTATTTTTACGAGTGAAAGGATGACAGATGGATTTCCTAAGGTAACCTTCCTGGTACCCCTGCCTTACCCCTTCATTGATGGCTTCTACCAGATTCCCC
>JAFDHR010000402.1 GCA_019308645.1 Deltaproteobacteria bacterium | reverse complement strand
GGCCGACCCGGGAGGGAGAAAGATTTCCGGAGTTATGGTAAACGGGGACTGTTTGCTGGAGCTAAAAAAATTCCCCGCGGAAGGGGTGGAAGCGATTATAACCGACCCGCCCTACGGCTGCCGGCACCATGTTCGGTTCAAAAAGGAGACCAATTTCTCCATGTTCAACCCGGAGGAGATAAAAGATCTGGGTAATCTCCCCGGTTTCACCAAGTTTTTGGAGAAAATGGGCGATTTTGGTCGTGAGGCGTACCGGATTTTGAAAAATCATCGTTATCTGATAATCATGATCGGTGACCGCTACCAAAACGGCGAGTATTTCCCCCTGGCTTACAAAGTAGCCGAGACCTTACGGAAACAGGGATTTAAATGGAAGGGTTTGAGAATTTGGTGGAATCAGAGTACTCAAAGACCGCTCAAACCGTATGCCGTGAAAAGATGTTACGTGCCCAACATTACCCACCAGAATATCCTGATTTTCCGTAAGGGATAAAGCCGGGACGGCTTGTCGGATACTCCGGAAAGTGGTTCTTATCATCAGCTTAGGTTTCGGGTTTATTGCCGGCGCCCAGTGCACACTCCGCCACGGGGATTCGTATTACTGTAAATCTCCTGATATTTTGGAGATTTGATTAAAAATATGAGATAATAGTTATTGGGGGCTGGTTGGAAAATAAACAAAGGAAAAGAGGTCTTGCTCCATAAGTTTTAACTAAACACAAAACACAATACAAAAGGGGGGGTGAAATTTTCTCAGTCCCCTTATAACATGACATTATCACAGTCCGACGACACGACACTGAAGTATGAGACAATAGTTATCGGGGGATAGTTGGAGAAAAATTTGGGAAATAGAAGAAGGAAAAAGAGGTCTTGCTCCATAAGTGTTAATTGAAACACAAAATCAACAGGAAAGGAGCGAGACCTCAAGATGAAAACTTCTTTATTTGACCAGGTGGATAAAGGACTTATAGATTTTGCAGGATTAGAAAAGATTATATGGAAATCCTCATTAACTTTATTTCAACACCTGATAGTTAAAATCCTTGAAGAAATTGATAAATTTTTGATGGCAACACGTGATAAAGAACGGTATGAACTTAAGGAGAAAAAAGAAAGGACCTTACAAACCCTTGTCGGTCCTATAACGATTCAACGTAGATATTACTGGGATAAAGAGGAAGCAAGCTGGGTTTATCTGTTGGACCAGGCATTAAAACTTGAGCAGTATGAGGCAATAAGCCCGGGATTAATGCAGTTGGCAGTAACGTGGGCGGTTAAGGGTCCTTCATATCGAGATGCCCGGGACAGGCTGGCTGATTTATATGGAGCTCAGGTATTAAGCCATGAAGCTATCAGGCAGGCTGTTTTAGAAGTAGGGGAGGCAACCGCCCGTGAAGATGAGAACAAAATAATTAGGGAGGAAGGGAAACGGCAGGTCAAGGCATTGTTTATTGAAGTTGACGGGTTTGGAGCTAGGATTCAGAAACCCAAAAGAGGCGAAAAGCGACGTAGGGAGGTTAAACTGGCTGTTATTCATGAAGGATGGGAACGTCGGCAAGGTCGTGATAAAAAGCAGGATTATCGGTTGGTAAACCCTATATACATACCAATAGTAAAAGAGAACAAAGATTTTTGGGAGTACACCAGAGGACGTCTCAAAGCTATATATAAAGATCTAGATTCCATTCCGGTAGTTATCAATGGTGATGGCACAGCATGGATTAGAGAAGGAGCTGACAGTTTCGGTAAGGGTATATACCAGTATGACCGCTTTCATGTAGCCAGAACACTAAGAGAAGCCTTGAAGAACCGCCCTAAGGAATTAAAAGAGGCAAGAAAGGCGCTCAAGAACAATGATATGGGGAAATTATTGTGCGAGGTCACAGATGCCTGGAAGAAGGCTGACGAAAGAGAGAAAGAGAAGCTTGAGGCCTTAAAGGATATGCTGTTAGAGAATCACAAATACATTCGGGATTATCGGATCCGGTTGAAAGAAGCAGGGGAAGAAATAAGTGACGACTGGAGGAGTATGGGAGCTGCAGAATCGAATGTTGATAAGTTTAAGAATCGCACAGCAAAGCGAGGCCGGGCATGGTCACAAAAAGGGTTACAGGCGATAGTGACAATGTTGTCAAAGTTGTATGAGGGAGATATATCCAAGTGTATACCAAGACATCTTGAAGAAAAGGAAGAATGGATATTAGATAAAATAAAGGACGGCGGTGGAAGTATCATTAAGAAGATTAAGACAGAATCACAAGGGGTTATACACGGCGGTTTTCCTGCCACAGACCGTGGTACGCAGGGCTTTGCCACATTATTTAGATCAATCTTAAGGGCGGAAAATTTTTAAAATGCAAGTATAATAGCGGTTTCTTTTGGAGCAAGATAATTTACCCGCAACTACTTGACACAGTCTCACGTCTATTTTGTTGACAAAACCCCGAATATTGTCATATCATAAAATAGAATTGAGCAGGCGGTGTGCATTTACCGTACACGGCGGCCGGGCTCCCAACGGAGCAATGGATTAATCCATGGGACAAATCCGTCTCATGGATTTTTTATTCTCGTGGAATCCCCTACGCCGGTGTCTCCGGCATAACACGCGCACCCTTTTGCCTGCGCGGATATAAAAATACCGGCCTGGGGGTCAAATATACTCTATTTTCGGAGTCACCCACGGCGGCTTACGGTGCCATAACGATGATGGGAAATGAGGTTTCTCAGCTTTCACTCTCGCCTCTCACTTCCCA
>JAFDHR010000401.1 GCA_019308645.1 Deltaproteobacteria bacterium | reverse complement strand
ATATTGTTATTATTAATAAATTACCAGAATATCAAAGGAATGACAAGAATAAAATGAACACTTTATGCAAAAATTTTATTAATTGTTGCAAAATTACAAAGAGCTTAGGTTGATAAAGTCCGACAGGCTCCTAGACAAACAATATCTTCTAAGTCTTCAATCAAATAAGGTTTTGGCCGTATCATGACGATGCCGTCACGTTTCTGAAGTTTCACGATTTGAAGTTGCCGAGATATAAAATATTAGTGTAAGGGTGTAGAAAAAGAAAATCCATTCATCGCTTTTGCCTGATGCCAATAGGTTCGCCCCTTATAGTTTTATCCGAAGCGAGTACTGTTGTGAAAGATTCAATAATATCATGTTTCTTGACCTGAGATCTCATTCCTAATTTTGAAAGCTTGTGTCTCAGAATTACGAACTTCTTACGTTGATGCGGCGTAAGACTGAAGAAGATATCTAAGTTGTCTCCTCGAGATATGGGGCCCGAATTCTCAAGCTCGATAAAGGCTTTCTTTATTTCCTCTAGTGGTTGACTCGAGTCCATCGTGCCATGTTTCCAATTCTGCATATATCCCATCAACTGGTACCTTTTCCTCATTTCGAATTCATATATGGGGCTCATAGGGCTGAGTATAAATGGAAACATGGACCATGTAACAATTCCATCAAGTTCAGGAAATTCAATGCTCCTGATAAACTCCCGTGTAACAAGAGCAGTTTCATCAGTTTCACCTGGAAATCCGAAGATAAAGTAACATGAACAATTGACACCAGCGGCGAGCAGTTTTCGAATTACGTTGTAATAAAGCTGAGGGCTAGCTTTCTTGTTCATGTTGCGCAATATTTGGGGATGGGCAGATTCTAAACCTAACTGTGCTTCAACGCAGCCCGATCTTCGAAGCAACTCACCATCAATATTTCTTAATGTACTGGCCCTTATGAAAGTCATCCACTTAATGGGAAGATCCTCATCAGCAAGCCGTTGACAGATAGATGTGAGATTGCCTCTTCCAAGGCGGAAGTTGTCATCTACAAACCAAACATACCGAACTCCGCGACATGAAACAGCCTTCAACTCAGAAACTAATTGATCTATAGGCTTCAAAAACATGAGCCGGGGATCCTTGGTGAAATTACAAAAAGCGCACTTATAAGGGCAACCGTTACTAGCCTGCATGGGTACTACACCGGTTTGAAATATTTTATCTGGAAGGGATTCCCAGTCTATAACAGTATTTCCAGCATTGGTTATGTCATCAACTCGGTCCGTGAAGGAATAGGTTTTTCCCAACATTCGACCTGAGTTAGGAAGATTATCTATTGGTTGGTTTTCCCTAATTTTCTTTAACGCCTCACACAGTATCTGTTCGCCTCGAAGGCTGATTATGTAGAGATCAACTTGAGGCTCATTACTAACAGTAAGAAACAGAAAGTCATCTTTGGCAGGCTCTGTTTCATAATTCCCTTCAAATGCTCTTTGAAGCATAAGATACGATAAGTAAATGAATGGTCCCCCTGCACAAATAAATATATCTGGAGCCTGAGAACGTATATCGTCCACAAGTCTTTTAAGGGCTTGTTTGCTATGGATAAAGGTGGTGGATATGATTATTGCGCGCGGATCCTGTTGAAGAAGACGTGAGAAACTATCTTTTTCATCATAGTACCGACCTATCAATTCGACGTTAAAGTTGTTTCTGATAAGGTAGCTGAGTAAGTAGATTCCATTAAGCTTGGGTCCGGAGGACCAACTCCGTATTTCATCACCAATGATTGGCGGAACGACTTTGCCTTCATTCTCCAAGTAGTTAAGGATCACTTGTATGAAAGCAGTCCTGCCATCCAATTGCAATCTTAGTGGATTTGTTCCCGATAAACTATCTTCAGCGGAATCTGCTATTATAATGGCATCCAGACCCAACGTAATCACCTACTTATTGCTTTCGAAATATGTCAAAATGGCAGACGCTCTTTGAGAAAAGACGACTTTCACACCTATACTCTTATGCACACGTATAATCAAATTTAAGTAAATTATATATAACAAAACAACCTGCAATGGAATGCTTTTGTGTAAGGACTGATTAAGCATTACGTTTTTATGAGGCAGATTGGTATTTGGCTGGGCTGAAGACTAGTATTTACTGATTACCTGCCTAACTGCGAGAGGCTCTCAACTGCCCTTGCATTTCTTAACCAGACATATTAATAAAAGTCCTGCTGCAGCCATACCTGCATTAATTAGAAAGGCATAGTCATAGACGCCTGTAGTATCTCGTAAAATCCCGGTAATCCAGTGCGCAAGGATAGCGCCAAGGCCATACATGGGCGTCCATGCCCCAATAACGGTTCCCATCAGGTCCTTGTGAAAATAGTCTCCCGCACAGGCACCATAGAGAGGAAATGTTGCACCATAAAAAAGGGCCATAAATCCCACAAGGATAAAAAATATTTCCCAGGAATTCCCGGTGAATATGATTCCGATTAGGCAGGCAGTGATAAAGGAGTTGGAAATGATAATGGTCCTTTTTCTGCCTAAATAATCGGAAAGGGGTAAGATTGTCAAAACTCCCACAATTTGGGAGACTCCGTGCACTGTCGCTAGAAGACTTGCCTTTTCTAAGGGTAATCCAATTTGATATTTGGCATAGTCCACCATAAATGTGGTGATTCCATAGAGGCTGTATGCGATTGAAAAGTAAGAAATCCCAATTAGCCAGAATCTGATATTTTTAAAAACCATGGAAAGGGATATATCTTTGGCAGGAGTTGCCAC
>JAFDHR010000400.1 GCA_019308645.1 Deltaproteobacteria bacterium | reverse complement strand
GGCCGTGGCGCACTATGCCCTTGGCGGCATGAACAACAAGGTATTCGCCTCACTCTACAAGCCCCAGCTCCCCGATTCCGAAATCCTCGCCCGTGAGATCGAAGCAGAAAGAAGTCGGCTGGAACAGCGACGCAACTAAAAAACTCGGGGAATTAGATGCTAACCTTCTGAAAAATCTATATTTTGACTGTGCAAGGTCAAGAACGACAGAAAGCTCATTGAACCACTTAGGTCTGATGTCCAATTTTTGAGCAAAGTCCTAAAAACTATAGGGATTGCAGTCATGAAATAAATAGTTTTTACGAGGTCTGTTATTATAGTATTGCGGGAAAAATGTAGAGGGAAAACCAGTATTTTGATTATCAATGATTAATAATAATTTTGCGTGGTATCTTATAGGGAGAAATATTTTCAATGCACCAATGTCGGAAGTCTTTTTCACTCATTATCCGTCCGGATTTTAAAAAAACTTCACACGCAACAATGTCGCCATATTTTTGATGCAATTCACCCCAGATTCGAACTGATTGGATATCAGGATGATGCAAAAGTATTCTTTCTACCTCTTTGGGATATACTTTTAAACCAAATATATTAATCATGTCTTTTTTTAATCCTGTTAACGTAAGATAATTTTCATTATCAAGATGCCCGAGGTCACCGGTTTTGAACCAATCGTTTATGAAGGCATTTTGAGTATGTTTGGGTTGATTAAGATATCTGGTAAAAATATTTAATCCCCTCACCAAAATTTCCCCTTCATGTCCTGGGGGAAGTTCTTTCCCTGTATCATCAACTATCTTAACCTGACAACAGGCCAAAGGATAGCCAGCAGTCCCAAACTTGGGAGGACGTTCAACTCGATTCCATGTCACGGCAGGAGAGGCTTCTGTGAGGCCATATCCTTCATTGATAGTCAATCCTAACTGATCTTGGTATTTTTCTAGAAGATTCATTGGAATCCTAATGCCACCGCTCGCTATATTTTTTAGTCTGGCACAAAGATTGGGTTTTTCAGATAACAGTTTTATTATAGAGAAGAGAATTGCTGGAACAGAAGTGATCTGCGTAACCTGATAACTATCCATAACGTTAACAATTTTTTTCCCACCTAAGGAGGTATTTAACAATAAACAGGTTGCACCCCCTGCGAGGGGCATCAAAAAACCAACAGTAAATCCGAAACAATGGAAAAGAGGGAGTATCGATGAGAGTACCTCAGGGCTTGCATTATCTTTGAAGGCTCTTTCAGCAAAAAAGACAGTATCATAATAAATAGAGGCATGGGTAAGTTCTGCACCGAGTGGATAGCCATCCATGGCAGCCGTATATACAATCATAGCGGTATCATCAGATACCATATTCTCATAATTGGTTAGGGCTTTGGATAAATCAAGATCATTGATAAATATCGTGGATGGTGCTTTTTCATCAATTGTGATGAAGCACGCTGATGGAGACTCTTGAATAAATGTATAAGCCTTTAAGGCGGTTTCTATATTGCTGCGTTCACAAATGATGAATTTGGGATGAGTCTCAGAAAGCATATGAGCTAGTTCATAGTGTCGAATTCTGGGATTGGCAGGCACGAGCACAGCTCCAATTCTAAAGACTGCCAGGGAGATAAAGGCATAATTTAAGGAGTTGTGTGATATAAATAAAACCCGGTCATTTCGTTCTAATCCAATCTTTTGAAGGCCATGAACCATACGGCAAACGTGGTCATAATATTCCTTAAAAGTTAAGAGCTGACCTGGAACACCAATTCCATCTCTATCGGGATAAAGCTCTTGAGAACGATCCAATAATCCTCCCAGATTACCCGGGAAGTGAAATAAATCTTTGTTTAATATGTATTGAAAATCAGTTGAAAGAGATGTATCCACGATATTTTTTTAGGAAGTATATTGGGAGTCGTGTTTCTTGCTATTATATATGTTTACAGGCAACAAAGAAGACATTTTCATTTTATCCTAACTGGGCCAAGTATTATTACGCAGATCTGACCATAATAGATAATGATAGAGCTTGTTTTTTGATAGGCGGAGAATAGAGAAAAGACATTTTCATGTCAAGTATATACTGGTTTTCTTTTCTCTAAAAAGGCCCTTATACCTTCTTGCCCATTGGGATGATCAGCACACCATGACAAAGTGTCCCGTTCTTTTTCTAGCTGGGTCTCAAAAGAGGTGTTAAAGGAATCGGTTATCAATTTTTTACAAGCTGCAAAAGAGGAGAGGGGGATTCTTTTCATTTCTTTAATTAATTCAATAGCTCTTTTTACGGCCTGACCATCTTCAACCACCTCTGTTGCAAGCCCCCATGATAGCGCCTGTTTGGAGGATATTGGGCGGTCGAAGGCTGCAATTTCCATGGCTCTGGCCAGCCCAACCAATCGAGGTAAGGTGAATGTACCCCCGCCATCAATACTCAATCCATTGGTAGTATATGCATGCCTTAAAATGGCGGATTCTTCTATGATCCTGAAGTCGCTGGCGAGGGCCATTGAAAAGCCACCCCCTGCGGCAATGCCATTGATTGCTGCCACTACAGGTTTGGGCATACGGCGTATCTCAAGGATGGCTTGGTGATACCGTGCTGCCAGTTCATGGAAGGCCTCGCCGTAACTTTTTCCAAAATCTGATAGCCATTTTAGGTCAGCACCTGCACAGAAGGCCTTGCCTTCTCCAGTGATGATAACACCAACCACGCTTTTTTCCATAGCAAGCTCAATAAGTTTTTCTGATAGCAACTGGATCATATCCAGGCCGAATGCATTAAAGGCCTTGGGTCGATTCAGGGTTACCCTGGCAATACCTTCAATCACATCTAATTTCACGAGTTCATTCATTATTAACCTCCTTTGAAGGACTAAATATATATAACAGAAATTTACAAACTGCAAAAATACTCCCTCTCCCTTGATGCCTGCCTGTGCGTGTCCGCACGCAGACAGGGGAGAGGGCTGGGAAGAGGGTGGCCCCCTCCCCTTTGTCCCC
>JAFDHR010000399.1 GCA_019308645.1 Deltaproteobacteria bacterium | reverse complement strand
GTTAATCCCTGGCCCAGACCTGATTTGACGGCGCTTTGATCTACGGCATCTGTTTGAGGCACCTTACAGCGAAGACAATTTATTCCAAGGAAGTCGCGCCAGGGCGGGCCTGTCAAAAAAGTTCCCCGACATGTCGGGGCTAAGTTCATGCAGAATAATAGTTATCTATAATATACATGTAAAGGGAAAATATGGAAGTCGCATCAAAAGATTTTAAAATAAAATGGATTAAAGGCACATAGTGGGTATATGGTAATAGTTCAGCCACAAAGACACTAAGTCACCAAGATTATTATATAATTCTTTAAATATCATTTTTACTAAGAGACATAATTATTTCTTCGTGCCTTTGAGACTTGGTGGCTGAACTTATACGGTATATGTAGCTTCTTTACGATTTGAATCCTTTGGAAGGTTACTTTAGGAGTTCCAGGATCGCCTCTAACAGCTGTTCTCGCTTGATGGGTTTGGTGAATGTGTAGCGCGTCCCTAACATTTTAGCAATTGACTCCGGCGCCCTGCTTCGAAGTTATACATGAAAGGAACTGTACGTAGAGCATGGAGATGTCTTTTTTTGTTATGCCCTCAGGGCGAATATAGAATAGCTTACCAGTGTGGCTGGTTGCCGATGCGATGTCCCATCACCTCAAGGGTGTTGTGCACCACCACAAAGGCGTTTGGGTCCACTTGACGGATTATTCCCTTGATTAGATGTAATTCCCTTAACGTGATAACAGTGTATAGAATCTGTTCTTCTTGGCCAGAGTATCCTCCTTTCCCCCGGATAAAGGTTACCCCCCTCCCTACCTTATCAAGAACCTCCCGGGAAATCTCATGCCACTTGGGAGAGATGATAAAAATGGCCTTTCTTTGACTGAGTCCTGTCAACACAATGTTGATAATGTGGGAATATACGAAGATATAAATCAGAGTGTATAGTGCTGCATCCAACGAAAAGAGAAGTGAAGCTGCCGCAAGTACAATAACGTTGAAGGCGAGGACTGTGGTTCCAATGCGAATGGAGAAGCGGTTAACTAAAATGACCGAAAGAATGTCCGTGCCACCAGATGACCCAATCGATTTCAGTATAATCCCTGCACCGATACCTGTGATGATACCTGCCAGAAGAGCGCTCAGGATCTTTTCATGGATGGGAACAGGCACATGAATCCAGACAATCGCTGCAGAGAAGATTAACATTCCCACGATGCTGTAAAGGAAGAAGCGTCGTCCCACGAATCGCCACCCCAGAATAAAAATAGGCACATTTAACAGAAAATAGAGCAATGCCAATGGGGAGGATGGAAAGAGATAGTGGATAACCAGGGCGACTCCCATGAATCCGCCGCTTACAAATTGATGGGGTACCAGGATCCCGTTGATTGCCACAGCAACCAGCACACTCCCCAGGCAGAGAAGACAGAGGTTCCAGAGTATCTGTTTAAGAGATCCATGGATGAATCGGCTACACCACCGTGGGACTGTTAGACGCTTCTTAGCTGAGACCGTCTGTTTTTCAGGAGATAATATGTTTTCCATAGAAATTGCCTCCTCGATTTTAGGCATGCAAAGATAAATGAGGGCTGAATTATTGGTAACAAAACGAGCACTCTTACGATGGAAGATGGATAGTCACTGTTATGTTGATCTTTGTTCACATTCCTCATAGGTTGATTTTTCGGCCATTATAAGGTGTTCCTCTTATACTGGGGAAAAGTGCTGCTATAAAATAAAAGAGCCTTCGGGCATGCCTTCCAAACGGCGTATTCATTTTTGCAGGCAGCCCGGCGGTCATGGTGTTT
Source organism: Deltaproteobacteria bacterium (assembly GCA_019308645.1). Next base: position 1,369 of record JAFDHR010000399.1, on the reverse strand, counting down.
AAGCATTAGACCCGTAGCTTTGCCTCACCGCGCCGTAGCTCATAGAGCAAAGGCGGGTTGGTTTTGACCTTTCTTGTGTAACCGTTCATGGGTTCAATGCCTGCCTGCCGACAGGCAGGCTTCCCAGTTCAAAGTTCAACTGTTGAGAAAGTTAAAGTCTTTGATTTTGAGTCCAATGCAGAATTCATTCAGGCCTTAGGATTCGCCGAGTGAGGTTGCACCGAGATTAAAACAAAAATATGAAAAAACTGTAAGGCCATTAACCCTGAACCGTGAACGGTTACTTTCTTTTTTATGGTTAAAATAAAACAGATAATTCGGTTGTCAAGGGTAAGAAACGCTTAAAAAACTAAGGATCAATCCTTGCCTGTTTTTTCTGAAAAATATAATAAAGGAGGTAAGAATTCCACCATTTACCTGGTAATCTTAACATTTGGCAAGCTGTAGGCCCATAATGGAAATACCCTGAACCGTGTTTCAATAATTTGTGACCAATATTCAAGGGTGTGAGATGTTTCTGTAATAATGAAGATGTAATTAGCTCGAAATGGAGTGGAATTTTACCATTTGAATCCTGAACTCAGATTAGATTTACCTATCCTAGCTCAAGACTTGCCAGCCTCAGGAGGGCTTGTCCGCCGTTATTCTTGTCGGCCGTCTTTGTGGCGGACTGAGGGATTGTCCGCCGTCATTATGGAGGACTGGCCTGGATTCTGTGGTGAGGGGGTGATTTTTTCAAGAATAACAATTTGAGCCGCAAATTCAGACAAACGTCAAAATTTTAGTTGTTTCAGAACCAACCACTCCTTTTGTTAGTCTGACCACGAATATCAGGCTGGGGAAAAGGTTGAAAGAACTTGTACATTTTAAAGGCCTTCAAATTACTCTTGACAATCTGATCTACATAGTAAGATGTCCCCTTTTATGGTGAGGAGGTGAGTTTTGTGAAATAACAATGGGCTCTGCTCAAAGGGGAGTGACAATTTACGATTCAAAATCCGATCCTTTGAGAACATTCACCTTTATTTTTCAGTCTCACAAGTTCATTCAGAAACTCTCTTACGTTTCCTCTCATGATGTGAATAATATTAATATATTCAGTAGGGGAAAAAAGCGCTTTTTATGGTGTTGCATGAGTTGGAGATGCAGGAACAATAATTACCAATTGTGAAAAACGAGTGGAACACATTGGGAAATGTACATTGAATATCATGCCGGCTTGGGAGTGATTGTTAAAGCCAGAGATATGATAGTCGCTATCTCTGAAAACCCTTGAGGATCACTGACAGCCATTTCTGCCAGGATCTTTCTGTCTAATGCAATATCTGCCTTTTTCATTCCCATGATAAATTTACTGTAGGAGAGCCCA
>JAFDHR010000398.1 GCA_019308645.1 Deltaproteobacteria bacterium | reverse complement strand
CGAACACATCATGCTTTACATCGGCTCCCGGGTCCTCTTTTAGATACATAAGGTTTATCTTGGCATCATCCACAAATTGTGAGGCATACGCTACCTGGTAAGCACTATCCTTGTCGAAACCGATAGCTCTGGCAAATGCTAAAACAGCATAGTAATGGGCATCGATTTTCATGATTATCCCTCCCTTTGTTTAAGACCAATATAAATTCTCTTACTTGCAAAATATTGGCCTTCAGACTTTTTCTATGTTTATGGAATTTTCTTTTAATCTTTATGTGCAAATCCCCAAGAAAATGAAAAGCCGAATGCCTCAGATCCACCTATCCGAACTGCAGCAAGAAAAGCAGATGCCTGCCATTTCTTCATATCTGCTTTCGTAACCAGGTCACTGTAAAATTTCAAATCCACGCGTTCTCTCTCGATGTCGTTTCCCTCCTCTCCATAACCGTAGCAAAGGTCATGTGGTAAACAGCATTTATACGTAATATCCTCCCAATTACAGCCCGTAAAAAAACCCATTATTTTATCAGGCAGGCCCGAACATCCATCGAACTTCCAGCTTTTGTATCTATCCGAGTTATTTTCAATACGCTCAATTAAATAATCCAACTTGAAATATTTGCATAACTCCAGCGCTTGCTCTGTTGTTATGGTGTCACCAATCTCAGGTAATCTCATTTTTTCCTCCTTTGCTCTATTGCACTTTGTTATCTGAGATTCATATCCAAACGTTATCTTCAGCGGTTAAATCACCATCAGTATTGCCGGTATTTATAGTACCTGCAGGTTCAACAAGCATTATCTCACATTCTTTTTCAGCATATGGTTTGTGTTCAACTCCCTTAGGAACAACAAATAATTCTCCTTGTTTCAATTCCACCTTCCCATCACGGAATTCAATAGACATTTCTCCATCAAGTACAATAAAAACTTCATCTGTATCATCATTCATTTGAGCAATTATCTTAGGTGACCAATGGTCAGAGAATTTGGCGAGTTTTCCTTGAAGATTGATGGGCTTTAACTCCATTCTATTTCTCCATATAGTTTCCAGATAACGCTGCCCATAACCAGTGGGCGAGGTTTTTAGCCCATCTGGTTCATGGGTTTGTTGGGCGCAGTGCTTCCTTTTCTTAGTATGTAGTATGATGCGATTGCTACAAGTACTAATGCACCATGCCCTTTGCTTTGGCTACCCAATGCTGTAAAAATCACAACATTGATGAACCACAAAACGATTACCAATAAAATAGAAAGTTTTTTAGAGATCGGCTTACGTAAAATTGCAAAGCGAATCAACAGAGGCGGTATAAGACCAATAGCCCACGTCAAAATTAGAGATATAATAAGAACGATGCCCCATTTATCGCCATATAGCATTGACATTATGCTATTAGTCGTTGGTGATGTTCCTTTTTCTGCAATATAAGGGGTTATTCGAAAACTGTTAATTGATTTTTGAATTAGATCTTGCCATATCTCTTTTTCGTCAAGTCTATAGGATGCAGTAAGCCTGATTAGCCTGTCATAATTCTGAAATAAATAATATTTCACAAGTACTTGTGGGTTTATATTAAGCTGGCGTCTAAATGAAAAATGAAGAGCTCTCATCCCGTTAATATCGACCAATTTAATTGGGTACCACCGTATGATTTTTAAAGGTGTTTTTTCAAACTGGCTCTCAAAAGAAGATTTAATGCTCTGTTCTGTAGCTTTTAGTTCATCGGGGGTAAGAGTATACTTGGTGTTTATTCGTTCGTAATCCCCTGGTTTGCCCGGTATTGTTTCAACGATTATTCTTGCATACAACTTCATACCTTTTTGCTTGACCATCAAATTTCTTTGAACACCCTCCATACTTTTAGGGTCTACATTCATTTTGGAATAGACTTTATCTCTAACCTCTTTGTTTTCGAGTAAATCTTTTACCTCCATAATTTCTGGAATTGCAATGTTTCCCACGCTAGGAATTTTAATAGTTTCTGCTACTGTGTGAATTGGGAATATTAGAGATGTTATTCCGAAAAATAATATGGTGAAAATACTTTTTCCAAGAATCAATTTAGCCTCCTTTGAGAGCGTATTTTTGACGCCCTAATTCTGCGGATGAGGAGTGCCCGAAGTGCATCTGTTCAATCCGCTGGTTGTGAGGCGTTTCGCGCCGAACAAGCAGTGGATACTCCTCATCCGCAGAATTGTACCGGGCGCGACGGTCTATCAGCGATCCGGTGCAAACTGTGGTTGGGCTATTTCATTATTAATTTCAACTAGTCAGCCACCTCCTGGCCAATATGCGCCACAAAGTCATCGGCAAGGATTTCTGGCGGATGTTCCGCGATGCCATCCTGATAATTAATGGAACCCTTCTTTTTAGGGTTCTTCAAGTTGACTGCTATGAGCATACAGGACTTCTTCTCAAAAAACTCATCAGGTGCCGGGTCCCAGAAAACATTTGCATGAGGTAGCTTCGACTGAACAAGATTCCTCAAAGTTTCGCCCTTTGATTTCATGTTTTTTCCCCTTCCGTTCAACGCACCTCACAGGCCACGAGGTACGGGCGGTCCTTGTGCAGGCGCTGGTTGTGCGTTCAAAGAATATGGGCGTATGTAATATCCAAAGCAACCTTATATTTGTTTAATGAAATGCCATATATTTCGTTTTGCGTCTTGTTACCACTACAAACAAGAGCAACAATATTTCCTTTGGTGTCTAATATCGGTGCACCACTGCACCCTTCAAACCGTTCATGTCCAGGATGCTCTACAGGCAATTTGAAAACATGATAACCATCCTCTGTCCGATCGTACTTTAAGCCTGGATAGGTATTGTGCTCGATTACCAGTGTATCCATATCTGGAACAAATTCAGGGAGAATTTGCCCAGAAAATCCATATAATTCTTCTTTTGTTGGAAAGATTTCAAAAGTAGGGCGAAAGACAGTCCTTTTTCGTTCGGATATGATCACTCCATTAGGGGTTAACTCCTGAAAATACGACTCAACATCAGGTGGAATCTCAGTATATGAAAAGTCCACATCTCGGATTTCAGGAATTCCGAGAGTCATTTCTGCTAAAAAATTGAAAGCCCCAGGATAATAAAGTTTTGCACCTTTTCCTTTAACAAATCGGAGTTCCACAGCCCAATTGCCTTCTTTTCCCGTGGCGTGAAAAACCGATAAAAGTATCCTTCTGTTCAAATAATCGATCATACATCCCGATGCTATACCGATAGGAAGTTTTTCCTCGCTTAACTTTCGGAGTGGTATACTTGAAAGTTGAACATATTCTAGCCATTTGAGAGTGGATGATTTCATTTTATTTCATTCGTCCAACATATAGTAGGTAGATTATAGATGTGACAATAATTCTGCATTCTGCATAGTACAATAACCTCTATCAAGCTATCAAATTGAACCCTAGCTTTAAGTAATCTGTATCCAAACCTCCAGGCGGGTGATTTTTCTGGCCAGGCGGTGGTTATTCCAGAATCGGAGAAGGCCCAAAAGGCCGCTGATCTTTCTTTTATATTTTTTCGGGGGACGGAGTAACGGGCTGGATTTTTTGTCGGGTGTGGTTTGGATTGCCAGCAGTTGAGCCTGTACGTGCTTTGCCTGTTCGAGGGGAGGAGAGTAATTGTTGGTATTTTTTATATTGTTTGTGAGATAGCTACAACTTTTTGTGATGAGCAAAAGAACAACGAACAGGCCGCCATAGAAATGGTGTTTTTTCATGAGCCGGCTTCT
>JAFDHR010000397.1 GCA_019308645.1 Deltaproteobacteria bacterium | reverse complement strand
AATATAATTCAACATTGACATAGTCTATAACTCCAGATAATATCTAAAACCTTACATTATTTAATTGGAGGTAACATATGAAAATAAATCCTGACTATATAGCACCCTGTGGTCTCTATTGCGGTGTATGTGGTATTCTCTATGCAACACGTGAGAATAACCTGAAGTTTAAAGAAATACTGGCTGGTTTTTATAGTAATAAACTTACTGAAGGTGAAAATCTATCCGTTGAAGACATTCACTGTAAAGGCTGTTTGTCTGACGAGCCATTTTATTTCTGCAAAGAATGCGCTATTAAAGATTGTGTAACAAAAAAGGGGTATACAGGCTGCCATGAATGTACGGATTTTCCTTGCACATTAATAGAAGAATTTTCCATACCTCTTGGAAAGAAGGTTATGTTGCGGGCTATACCATATTGGCGAGAAGTGGGAACAGAAAAATGGGCTAGGGATGAGGAGGCACGCTATATCTGCCCAGAATGTGGTCAAAAGCTCTTCAGAGGTGCTCAGAGGTGCAACAAGTGCAAAACACCTGTTGATTTGGATTAACGGGAAAGAAGATAACTCATTATAAGGAGCATCTTATTGTTTTTATTTCTTTGGCAGCAAGTTCTTGTATATGTTTTCATACAGGAAGTGACTATCAGGAAAAAATTTTAGTACTTCAGGCAATACATTTCTCAGCGGTCTTTGCGTCTCAAGTGAGAGAAACGAACGGGCGGTTAATAATCAACAATCTATGAGACCGAAATAAGGAGAAGGATTATGCAGCTAACAGCAATGATTGTAAATCTTGTCTATTCTATTATAGGTGGCTTTTTAACACTACTATTTATGTACTTCGGCTACAAATGGTTTGACAAATTCACCAAATTTGATACCTCCAATGAGCTTGCTAAAGACAACAAAGCAGTTGGATTGGTTGTGATGGGAATTTTTATTGGTGTTGGAGTTGCTGTGGGTCTGGTTATCGGATTGGGGCTTAATTGAGAGACTTATAGGTTAAAGGGTTTTCAATACAATCAGAGAGCCTAACTGTAAGTTCCATCTCAATGTTTGGAAAGCTGTTAGTTTATGATAAAGATAGCCTCTGAGTGCTATTTCAAAAATTCATTCACACTGGGCAAGGGGATGATCTTTTTAAGAACAAAGGTCTTACACCAAATTCATAGCTCTAAATACCTAACCCAAAAATCCTGCCTGTCTTAATTCACGCAATACTGCTCGATATATTTGACTGAACTCAGGGAGTGTTGTCACCTGAGATGAAAGACGTATTCTCCAAAGTTTCTTTAATGTAGCCTCCTTTCGAAGAAAATCTTCTCTCACATTAGTGAATTTTTTGCCCCGAAATCTACTTTTCAGTTCAATAGCTTCGGCCAACTCAGTAAGATTTATATGTCGACTGTCAATTAGATACCATATATCGTAAAGATCACGAGGTTCGTTCCGCGCATGATCTAGGAGAGCAATTACTTTTTCAGCAGCTATTTCAGCAAGAGAATAAACATGAACAGTGACATCTTTAGGCAAATCTTTATATTCATCATATCCCCTAAGAAGTAATTTCTCTTTAATGGGAAAACAATTTTTTCTCGTATTGTAACATCCACTTTGACTTCCTTACCAGAAATGCTGGGTAATGGGCCTTCATACCCTAAGAAAAAGGTATAGCTGTTTTCATGAGTGTGACGGTTATAATGACTAAAACGCAGTTTGATCCCTGAAACTTGCTCTACATGTTTAAAGGCTATATCAAGATTTTTTTGGATATTTTCAAGGGGAAATTCCTTTGCCAGGGTAAAATCAAGATCTTCCGAAAACCGATAGTCAGGGAAATAGCATTTCTTAATGGCTGTACCTCCCTTGAATAAGAGAATTTCCTTAAGAGGACTGTGGGATAATCCCACTAAAAACCAGGCGAGGCAATAGTCGCGCTCAAGGATTGCTTCTGGAATGCGGCGGTCTCCTTCTCGGGCAAGTCGATTGGATAGTATTGAAAGATTTCGCTGGGGAATCATTATGTCCTCACTACTGACAGAAGTTCCTCAGGAGATACATTTAGCTGAAGTCTCCACTTTCGGAGAAATTTCCCCTCAGGTGGTAAAAGCGGATCTAACCGGACATAAGTCTCTGTCAGATATGAGCGGAGAAACTCCCAATCTTCAGGAGTGCCAATCTTATAAAGTTCAAGAATATAACCAAGTCTACGGATAACAGCGCCCATACCTATCTTTACTGCATAATCAGTGAGTCGGTTTATATTCATATCCTGTTGACGCATCCAAACTCCCTTGGCTATTTCTGTCACACCACCGCAATATTCTGGTTGTTTAAAACCATCAATAGCTGTTCGCTCAAGATTGCTGACCCTTACTTTTTCCTGTTTTGTTACCCAGTGGTCATTTAGACCAAAGAAAAATTTCCTTTGGCTATGGATAAATTGGAACTCGATGCCCAGTGCATTAACAGGCCTGCGAGGTTTCAAAGTCGTTGCATATACAACTAATTGAGGTTGAGTAACCATCCTATGGATTTCCATAGCTGAGCCATGAGAGAGATAGTAACCCTTTCCATCTAGAATCTCACGGGCCACAACGAATGGATTTCCTATGTACTCACATTCTTTCCCAAGCTCGAATGGTACTAAAATAAAAAACCCTGGTTTCAAGCGTGTAGCAATTCCTCTGTCCACAAGCTTTCGAACAAAACTACGGGAAGAGACTTCATCAATCTGAAGAATCTTCTGTACCTCTTTCAATCGAAACATAGGCCTATTTTGCTCATAGAGTGTGGTAAC
>JAFDHR010000396.1 GCA_019308645.1 Deltaproteobacteria bacterium | reverse complement strand
TGTCGCCCTTTTAGGTGCTGTGGCTGTCTCCTTTGCCATGGCCCATACATTGGCAAAGAAGGGTCATGTTGCGGTCAGCCTTATTGTGCAGCTCTTTTCAAAAAGGATACAGGGTGTTGTCGAGAGCTTCATCTCAATTTTTGGAATCATACTGTTTGGCCTCATTTCCTGGCAGAGCGTCTTATATGGTATCGATTGCCAGAGGTCAGGTGAAGTTTCATTAACCCTGGAGCTACCTTTTTATCCAATAATATACGGAGTGGCCCTGGGCGCAGCAATTGTCTGTCTGGTCCTTATTGTAGATTTAGGAAACGCTCTATCTAATGTGAAAGATAAATGAATCTTACCGCAATAGGTATAATCGGCATAATCATCCTGGTAATCCTTCTTTTCTCCAAGATGCCAGTGGGGTTTGTCATGGCATTCCTCGGCTTTCTTGGCTTTAGTTATATAGTTAATATTCATGCAGGTCTTAGTCTCTTAGCCAAAGATGTATTTGAGACCTTCTCTTCTTACAGCCTAACAGTTATCCCTCTTTTTGTATTTATGGGACAGATTGCCTTCCATTCCGGAATAAGCAGAAGATTATATGATTCGGTTTATGTATTTATGGGCCACTATAGGGGAGGCCTGGCCATAGCCACCATTGGGGCCTGCGCAGGATTTTCCGCCATATCAGGCTCAACCAATGCGACTGCTGCCACTATGGCAACCGTCACCTTGCCTGAGATGAGACGGTATAAATACGATATGAGTCTGGCTACTGGCACTGTTGCAGCAGGGGGAAGCCTGGGTATACTTATACCTCCGAGTGTTATATTTATTGTTTACGGGATTATGACAGAGCAGTCCATTGGAAAGCTCTTTGCCGCCGGTATCTTTCCAGGCATACTTCTGGCATTTTTATTCATTCTTACTATATATATAAGGGTGCGACTGAATCCAGGGCTTGCCCCTCCTGGACCAAAAACAACACTCAAAGAGAAGGCGAAATCCTTTGTAGGGGTTTTGGAGGCCCTGATTATTTTTGCCTTTGTTATGGGGGGTCTTTTTTTTGGAATATTTACACCAACCGAGGCGGCGGCTGTGGGTGCCTTTTTTACCTTGCTTGTTGCCCTTTTAAGGAGGAGCTTAACCTGGAAGGGATTTGTTCAATCCCTTATGGATTCAGCAAGAATCAGTTGTATGGTCATGGTTATAGTCACCGGGGCAGTTGTCTTTGGACACTTCATGGCTATCACCAGGATACCCTTTATTTTGGCAAATTGGGTGAGTGCACTTCCCCTGCCAAGCTATGCCATTATGGGAGTAATCGTTCTTATATATCTGTTTGGTGGATGTTTCATGGATGCGCTGGCCATGATTATGCTCACAATTCCTATTTTTTACCCCGTAGCTACCGCCCTTGGGTTTGACCCTATATGGTTTGGAGTGGCCATTGTGCTTGTAACTGAGATGGGGGTGATTACACCACCGGTAGGGGTAAACGTATACGTAGTTCATGGTATTGCCAAGGATGTTGCACTTGAGACTATCTTTAAGGGAGTTGCCCCTTTTGTTCTTGCACTTTTGGCCTGTGTGGTAATTCTCTTAACCTTTCCCCAAATAGTCCTCTTTTTACCTGGTCTTATGTGATAGAGGCGTATAGAAAAAAAGGGGTGCCAGAAATTCTGGCACCCCTTTTTTTTGCTTTCAATTTTGATCTTTTTTAAATCTTACTTATTATATTTCGCAACCAAGTCTTTAAGAATCTTCACAGCCTTTTTTCCATGAAGACCCTTCTCTTCCATCTTTGTTTGATACTCAAGAATAATTGGATTAATAGACTGCATCCATTTTTTCTCCTGTGCCGGTGAGAGCCCATGGATGTTTTTGCCAAGTTCTATCACAAATTTTAAACCTGCTCTGTCTGCATAATCCCAGACATCTCCATGCACATCGACCCATTCCTCTCCAACTTCATCGAAAACCTTTTTAATATCGGGAGGAAGGGATTCATATTTTTTCTTGTTCATGACCACAAACATTGCTGTTGTATAGCCAAGGGCTTTGGTCTCGATCACATGATCTATCACTTCACCCTGTTTCCATCCCTTGAGAGTCTCGATCGGGCAGAATGTACCCTCAACTACACCTTTTTGCAGTGCCTCATAGGCCTGGTTTTGAGGCATGGCTACCGGGGCGGCTCCCAGATATTTCGCAAGTTTTGCGGCGAGACCAGTACATCTAATTTTCATTCCCTTTATATCATTCAGCGAGTTTACATCCTTCTTGGCAGCCAGTATTCCAGGTCCATGGGCATGAATAACAAGCACCTTTACATCCTGGAGTTCTTTAGGATTCATTTTTTTATAAAATTCATATGCAACCCTGGTGGCAACCTTGCCGTTTTTGTATCCGAACGGAAGATCCACTGCCTCCATGACGGGAAACTTTCCCCTGGTATATGCAAAACATGACATTCCGATATCGGAAATCCCTTTCACTACGCCATCATAACAGACTCTTGGTTTAGTCAAAGTCCCTCCGGGAAAATAAGAAATTTTGACTCGGCCATTGGTCCTTTTCTCGATCTCTTTTATCATGTTGGCGCCTTGAATTGCATGACCATGGGTGGGCGGAAAAAAGTTACTATAGGTAAGATTGATGGTTTTTGCCTCAGCAGATGGAACAAGGACAAACGTTAGGGAAAATAGAAAACAGACAACAAACAATGTGGTTAATAAACCTCTCTTTTTCATTATTTTCCTCCTCAATAGGTTAAATAAAATCTATTTACAAATGCCCAATAACTAGAAACTTCCT
>JAFDHR010000568.1 GCA_019308645.1 Deltaproteobacteria bacterium | reverse complement strand
GAATCAGAAGAAAAGTACCGAACTATATTTGAAAATAGCGGTACTGCTATGATAATTATTGAAGAAGATGCAACAATCTCTATGGCCAATAAAGAATGTGAGAAATTAAGTGGATATTCTAGAGAAGAAATTGAAAACAAGATGAAATGGACAGAATTTGTTGTTCCTGAAGATTTAGAAAGAATGAAAAAGTACCATATAGAAAGAAGAAAAGCTGAAGCTATAGCGCCAACAAAGTATGAATTTCGCTTGATAGATAAAAAAGGCAGGGTAAAAGATATATTCTTTAGGGATAATATCTGGTACTAAAAAGACCGTAGCTTCTTTAACAGATATCACTAAACATAAACAAACAGAAGAGAAAATGAAGCACCTTAATCTCATCCTTCGGGCCATCCGCAAGGTCAACCAACTTATTGTCAAGGAAAAGAACCGGGAAAGATTACTCCCAGGTGCCTGTAATAATCTTATTGAAACCCGAGGTTATCATGGTGCCTGGATAGTCTTACTGGACCAAGAGGGAAGACTTGAAACCTATGCGGAGGCTGGCTTAGGAAAGAAGACCTTTTTGCCTATGGTTAAACTATTAGAGCAAGAAACTATTAGAGCAAGGTAAATTCCCCCTTTGTGCTCAGAGGGCCCTAAAAGAACAGAAAGTGATTATCATCGAAGACCCGATATCTACCTGCCGGGAATGTCCCCTGGCAAAAGTGTATTCTAACCACAGGGTGATGACCATCCGCTTAGAACACCATCAGAAGGTCTATGGTTTTATCTCTGTCTCTATCCCTACTCGTCTTGCTTCCGACCAGAAAGAGCAAAGTCTGTTTAAGGAAGTTGCGGGAGATATTGCCTTTGCCCTCCATGATATTGAATTGGATGAGGAGCGTAAGGCCCTGCAAGATTCAGAGGAAAGATACCGAACTATATTTGAAAATACCGGTACTGCTACATTAATTATAGAAGAAGACACGATTATTTCTATGGTTAATACTCAGTTTGAGAAACTAAGTGGATATTCTAAAGAAGAAATTGAAAATAAGATGAAATGGACAGAATTTGTTCTCCCTGAAGATTTAGAAAGGAAAGGATGAAAAAATATCATATTGCCAGGAGAAAGCCCGGGGGGAAAGCCCCGACAGAATATGAAACTCGCTTTGTAGACAAAGAAGGTCATATAAGAGATATATTTTTAAAGACGGAAATAATTCCTAATACTAAAAAGAGTCTAGTTTCTTTAATGGATATTACCGAGCGCAAAAGAACAGCAGAAAGGCTACAAAAAACTCATCAGAGACTCCAAAAGACCATGAATGCCACCATTGACACTATATCTAAGATAGTGGAGGTCAAAGACCCCTATACCTCTGGTCACCAGCAGCGGGTCAGCCAATTAGCCGTTTCGTATTGCCCAAGAGATGAAACTCCCTGAAGATAAGATAGAAGGGATAAGGATTGCCTCTCTAATCCATGATATCGGAAAGATCGGGCTACCTACTGAGATCCTGACTAAGCCTACTAAATTAAGCGATATAGAACTTAATCTGATCAAAGGACATTCCCACAGATAGGATATGATATCTTAAAAAACATAGATTTCCACTATCCTATAGCCCAGATTGTCCTGCAACACCACGAAAGACTGGATGGTTCCGGATATCCCCAGGGTTTAAAGGATGGAGAGATCCTCTTAGAAGCCCGTATTATCGGAGTAGCTGATGTAGTAGAGGCTATGTCCTCTCATCGTCCTTATCGTCCAGCCTTAGGTACAGATAAAGCCTTGGAAGAAATCTCGCAAAATAAAGGTATCCTCTATGACTCGGAAGTAGCGGATATCTGTCTTAAGCTCTTTAGAGAAAAGGGATTTGAATTTAGAAAATAGGGAGAGACCCTATTTTGTAAGATATGCTTGGACAAGAAGAATCTGAGTATGGTTAAAAAAGATTAAAAAAAAGAGGATAAAAGATAAAACAAGAATAGGAAAATTCCCAAAATGTTGAATTATTATACTAAGCTGCGTAAAAGCATCTATATATTATTTTTTGCTCGAATGGTAAACTC
>JAFDHR010000395.1 GCA_019308645.1 Deltaproteobacteria bacterium | reverse complement strand
TGTAAAGATATTATTCAATTATTGCAATTAGTTAACCTTTTATTTTGAGGTGTCCGCATTTGTATTATAGCGGCTTTGATCCTGATTTTGACAATGTGTCAAATTTTTGACTTTATATAGAAGACATTCTTGATTAGAACTGACAAACACTGTTACTGAAGGAAGCTGTTTAGATTTAAACCCCATAGCCTTACAGCCATGAGGAAAATGTTTATCCCAGGTGACATAATAATGTTTACATTTATGGCAATCTATCAAGGTGATATTTCCCGGTTTCAATGTTTTTTAATAAAAGTGAAAAAGGGTAGCTTTTGTGCATGATTATTGCATTAAAAATAGCACTAAAGAAGCTTTTATTTTTTGCCGATATATTATCTAAAGGAGAAATCAGGAAAGAAGAGATACTAAGTCTGTCAAGTGCCAATAAATAACTTTAACACCAAATACATAAACCATGTGATGGCCAGAAGCATCCAAAGGTTATTCATTAAAAGAGAAAGTTGAGTTGGCACTTAGACTAAAGGCTTCTCGGGTGTATGTGCATCTTTTCCGCTGGCAATCTTCAAGAAAATGTGAAGAGAGATTTACACCAGGAAAATAACGGCATCTCGGGAAGCAATTTTGTCGATCATCCTGTTGGATAGTTAACGTTCAGCCTAATCTCTTATACTTCATTTCACCTTCTTTTTTACAAGGCAGGGCCCTTGCCATAGGCCCTGCCTTTTTATTTGGCCTTTAAAACCTGGTCCTCAGGATTAGGAACTAAAACCGGCTAACCCTTAGGGGGTGAAACCAAAGCCACGTCCTCTGGGCCTTGCTTCTTTGCCTTTACTATTATCACAAAACTTTAAATCGGGTGTCACTTCTCCCCAAAAGATCTTGAACAGCTTCTAACAATTCCTCATGCCCAAAGGGCTTGGTTAATAGATGATCAGCACCAAAACCCTCGGCAAGCTCCAAATAAAGTTTTGGATCGAGACGACCACCGCCGGAAATAGCTATGATCTTCGATCCAGGGAATTCTATCCTCAGATCTGTAATGGTTTCAAGCCCATCTTTCTTTGGCATTACTATGTCTGTGACAACCAGGTCAGGTGGTCTCTTGCGATAGAGACTTAACCCCTCCTTACCATCAGAAGCCTCCATAACCTCATGTCCGGCATGCTCCAAAATTTGCCGGAGCACTTCCCGGATTTTAGAATCATCGTCTATCAGAAGAATGAGTGCCATAATTCATTTCTCTTTTTTTTGAATCACCTGTTGAATGCAGCTTTATGGCTTTGAGAAACAGGAAAAGGGCTATTTTTTGTCCAGAATCTCCCTTAATTTCCGCGATAACCGTTTTATATCGAATGGTTTATGGATAAAGCCATTACAACCCCGTTCCAATATCTCTGTGGCCTGGCCATCGATGTTGTATCCACTTGAAAGAAGAATTTTTATGTCAGGGTTGATCTCCCTTATTCTGTCATAGGTTTCTCCCCCGCCCATGTCCGGCATAATCATGTCCAAAATGATTAAATCAACTTTGTCTTTACCCTTTTCACATATCTCAATCGCCTCTTTCCCGCCCCTGGCTATTAATACCGTATAACCCATCTTCTCCAAAAACTGTTCACCCACGTCAATAATCATACTCTCATCATCCACCAATAGAACAGTCTCAGAACCCTCTAAGATCTTTCCACTTAGCTCGTTTTCTTCCATCACTTCCTTTTCTGAGGCCGGCAGATAGAAGGTGAAAGTTGTCCCTTCACCTTTTCTACTGTAAACATTGATAAACCCATCATGGTTCTTAATAATACCATATGCAGAGGCCAGCCCTAACCCCGACCCTCTGCCCATCTCTTTGGTGGTAAAGAAAGGCTCAAATATCCTCTGCTGAGTTTCTTCATCCATGCCAACTCCTGTGTCGGTAACAGAGATCTCTACATATCTCCCAGGTTCTATTTTATAGGGCCTTACATAATCTTCATCAAGGGAGACATTTTCTGTTTGAAGGTATAAATCTCCTCCCCCGGGCATGGCCTGGCAGGCATTGACATAAAGATTTATCAAAACCTGCTCAATCTGACCCTGGTCTGCTTCTACTTTCCATACATTTTTCTGGTACTTTCTATGAATCTTAATCTCCTTCTTTGTGCGGCCGAACATATTGGAATTCTTCTTTATTAGCTCATTCAGGTCAGTGGGATTGACCTCATATTTCCCTCCCCTTGCAAAGCTTAGCAGATGTCTTGTAAGTTCCGCTCCTTTTTGAACCTGCTCCTCTATCCCTGTTAACCGATCATAATGGGGATGTATTGAGTCAACATCCATGAGCATCAAAGAGGCATGTCCCTGTATACCCATAAGAAGATTATTGAAATCATGGGCAATGCCACCAGCAAGGGTGCCGATTGCCTCCATCTTCTGGGCCTGGATGAGTTGGGCTTCAAGTTTCTTCTTATCGCTGATGTCAATAAAGGCATCGAGCAAATATTCCTTGCCGCTCAATAGCATGGGAGTAACAGTTTTTAGAATGGGGACTTCTTCGCCATTTGCCTTAAGCAATATACGTTCTGAGTTATCTATGTTTTGTCGGAGATCAGTAATCGGACACGCTCCCTTTTCAGCAGAGCAGATATATTTGTGACACACGTGACCAATAATTTCTTCTTTTGGAGCTCCTATCATTTTAATAGCAGCACGATTGGCATCAACAATTTTGTGTGTTTCCGCGTCAATGATCACAATTCCTGCCTGTATGGAGTCCAGTATGATATTTAAACGTTCTCCGTTTTCCCGCAGTGCCTCCTCTGCCTGCTTGCGCGCATCCT
>JAFDHR010000394.1 GCA_019308645.1 Deltaproteobacteria bacterium | reverse complement strand
ATCTTTCGTCATTGCGGCGTACTGGTAAGTACGCCTCATTCCTCAAGATTCGCAAGCCTTGCATTTGGAGCTTTTTACTTTGCCGTCCCATTTTTGACTTTTTACGAGTTCATCTAACTTGTTTTAACTTTATTCCCAGAAGCCGGTCTAAGGTAGGCACCCCAATAACTCATGCCCACAAATACCCCACCGCCAATGATGTTGCCGATCGTTACAGGCACCATGTTCTTCCATAAGAAACTAATCCAATTGAGGGATGCTGGGTCGAAGGCCGCCGGAGCAGGAATCCCTGCCCAACTGTGCACGAATATTCCAGCGGGAATAAAATACATATTGGCGACAACATGCTCAAAGCCGATAGCAACGAAGGCCATGATGGGAAAGTAGATAGCGAATATTTTGCCAACGGTCTGCCGAGCTGCGAGGGCCATCCATACTGCCAGACATACCAGCCAGTTGCAGCCAATCGCACGGACAAGCGCTTCGACAAAGCTAAGATTGACCTTCATATAGGCTATAGCAACAGCAGAGGCACCCAACGCTCCGTTGCCAGCCTTCCATAGGCCTGAGAAGTACAACATCAGCGCCAAAATCAATGAGCCGATGAGATTAGCAAACCAGACAACAGCCCATCTCGATGACATAGTTCTGAATGTGATTCTTTTAGTCATGGCACTTGATATCATCAGGTTATTACCAGTGAACAACTCTGCCCCTGCTACAACAACAAGAATCAAACCGACGCTAAAGGCTGTGCCAGCCATGAATTTCTTAAAACCAATGCCCATTATATTAGCGAGGTCAAAGGTTACGCATGTCGAAAGTAGACCTCCGAATCCAATGTATGCCCCAGCGAGAATACCCAGGACAAAGACACTTAACCATGGTGAGGTGGTCTTGCCCACACCCACTGTTGAGGCAACGGTCTCTGCGATTGTCTTGGGTGGCTTATCTTCCATTGTGGTGGTGGGAAACTGTACAGATTTTATGATTTTCTCAAATCTGCCCATGGCCTTTTTCTCTTCTGTGACCTTCCTCTTTACTGCCTTTTTGACTGTATCTGTAATCTCATCAGGGGTGAATGGTTTGGAGACATAGTCCATTGCTCCCCGTTTCATGGCCTCAGCTGCCCGGCCCACAGAGGGATAGCCGCTAATCATCACCACCGCTGAATCCGGTGAGCGTCGGTCCAACTCCTCTACCACATCCATTCCGTCAAAGCCCGGCATCTTCCAGTCACACAGAATAACGTCAAAGGATGAATCTGAGGCAAGTTTGAGCCCTTCTTGAGGACTTGTTGTAATAACAACATCAAAACCCTCGGCCGTGAATATTTTGCGGCACGATTCCAGCACTATCTCTTCGTCGTCAATAATAAGCATTCTTTCAGTCATTGAATTATCTCCTTATGTTTACCAGATTTCTGCGCTCAGCCGCTGTTCGAGCCAGAGTTTCTGATTTGGCTTAAGCGGCCCCATGTGTTTTTCTATCCACTCAATGTCGCCGGTTAACAGAGCAAGCTTCTCAGGCCCTGTCAAATCGTACTCTTCGAGAGCGTCTGCACCCTCATAGAGCAATTTAGCAATGAATTCGCTATCGGATGCTGCCCTCTCGAGGATTGTAATCATCTCCTCCTTGTGAATCAGGTCTTGAACCTCAGGTTCTTGGGTAGCAGCTATATCAAGCGCTGAAACCACCGCCTTAATAAGTTGATCAGGAGTAAATGGCTTCTCTATATAATCTGCTGCACCAAGTTTCATTGCCTGTACCGATGACCGGACTGAGGCGTAACCAGTGATCATAACCACAGGAAGGGATGGCTTGGCCCTTTTAACATCCCTCAGGACCCTCATGCCTCCAATATCCGGCATGCGGATATCAGTGAGCACAATGTCGTATTCTTTCTGTATGGCCTGATTCAATCCCTCACGTCCACTGAGTGAGACATCGACCTCGTAGTCCTCATCGGTAAGTATCTTACTGACACTATCTAAGACAACCTGCTCATCATCAATTACCAGGGTCTTCTTTTTCCCCATGGTGTTCCTCCTTCTGAATTACCTGGCGAATTGTTTCGAGAAGTTCGTCAGGTGTAAATGGTTTATTAATAAATGCAACAGCCCCCATCTTATCTGCTTCTTCAATGGTTTCAGTTGTATGATAGCCACTCATGACTATAATAGGCATAGTTGGCCATCTTTCCTTAACCTCTCGCATAAGATCCATTCCATCGCGTACAGGCATTTTTACATCCATAAGGAGAACTGAAGGCTCTTCATCCTCAATCGCAGCAATGGCCTTATCAGCAGATGTGACAAGTAATACATCGAGCCCATCTTCCTCAAGTACCCGCCGACAACTATCAAGGATAATACCTTCGTCATCTACAACAAGTATTTTCATGATATTAGTCCTCCACTTTTATGGGTAACCATATAAAAAATTTGGTGCCTTTACCAACCTCGCTTTGAACCCTGATTGTTCCCCCGTGTCTCTGTACGATTCCGTATGAAACTGATAGACCAAGCCCGGTACCCTGACCCACCTCCTTTGTAGTAAAAAAAGGGTCAAACAATTTGTCAAGATCCTCCTGTGGTATACCAGAACCAGTATCAGCTACGCTAATCTCAACACCCTTATGACCAGTATCACTTGCAGATAAGTCGGTAGCTGTATATATATTGATACTGCCACCTGGTTCAGAAGCATCAAGTGCATTTATAATTAAATTTATCAACACACTTTGGAACTGGCTGCGGTCCAGGGTAAGCTTGGGTAAATTCTCTCCTGAATCAAATTTTATACTTACACCTTTTACC
>JAFDHR010000393.1 GCA_019308645.1 Deltaproteobacteria bacterium | reverse complement strand
GACAACTAATCTTAAGTTATATTTAAGGCCTGCCCTGGCGCGAATTATCTGGAATATTATATGATAGTTGTATTATTTCTCAGGCTCATTTTAAATACTACTGCATTAGTAGCCAGGTCTGGGCTAGGGGCATAAGCAAAAAAAGATACCCATGCCCTAAAGAAGCAGTAAATTTAAATCCACAAGATTTTGAGCAATTACAAAATACTGATCGGTGAAAAGTATTTTGAACTTTGAACTTTGACATTCATTTGACATTTGAGCTTGGGTATTTGACATTTCCTTATGGACTATTCCATCATAGTCAACAGCCGTTCTGTCTCTTCTTCCATCTTCACGGCCTCCTCTAATCTCTTATGATCATAGCCCAAAAGGTGTAAAAGGCCATGAATTAGGAGTCTATCAGTCATTTTAGTAAGGCTCTCACCAGCTTTTATTGCATCCCTCATTGCAGCGTCTAATGATATGACAATATCTCCGAGCATTGATGTCTCAGGCTCGTTAGGATTATCCTCTCTTATCGGGAAGGCGAGAACATTTGTGGGGCCTTTTCTTTTAAGAAAGCGGCTGTTTAGTTCTGTTATATGTTTATCATCTGTAATGAGTATACTCAGCTCAGCATCATGACATTCCAAGTCTTTTAAGATTCTCTTTAACTTCATTCTTATTTTCCCGGGATCCATTTTTTTCATGGGGTGCTGACAAGTTATTTGAATCTCCATTTTCTTTTCTTTTATCTGCTTCTCCTTTGGCTATTGGTTCTGGATATTCAATCCTGCTGTGAAAGATTCCACTTAATGTTTTAGAAAAGGTTTTGGCTATCTGATTTAAATCTTTTAATGTTAACTCACATTCATCCAGCTGTCCATCTGAGAAGATATTATTTATGATTTTTTGAACCATTCCTTGAATCCTTGCAGGAGTAGGATTAACCAAAGTTCTGGATGCTGCCTCCACTGCATCTGCTACCAAAACCAACCCAGCCTCTTTAGTCTGAGGCTTCGGACCAGGATATCTAAAATCTTCTTCTTTAACAGGTGAGGACCTACTCCCCCTTTTTTTACTCTGTTCCATGGCCTTTTGATAAAAATAGGAGATTAGACTTGTGCCATGGTGTTGCTGGATAATATCTATTATTTCCTTTCCAAGCCTATGTTGTTTTGCAAGCTCCACACCATCTTTAACGTGAGAGATCAATATAAGACTACTCATAGAAGGTGCAAGTTTCTCATGCCTGTTGTCACCTTTCACTTGATTTTCAATAAAATAGAGTGGTTTATTAATCTTTCCAATGTCGTGATAATATGCGCTGACTTTTGCCAAAAGGGGATTGACATTAATACCTTCAGCAGTTGCCTCAACTAAGGTGCTAACCATGACACTATGATGATAACTACCAGGGGCTTTGACCATTAAGTCTTTAAGGATGGGCTGATCCAAACTGGACAACTCCAGCAGCTTGATATCTGTAGTAAAACCAAAAATTATCTCTACCAATGGTAGAAAACCGGTTGCTATAACTCCAGCTAAGACACCACCCAGAAAAGCAGATACAGCAGAAATGGCACCGAGGAGAGAGTAAGGATTTCCGTATAGAGACTGGATCGATAAAGACATAACAATATTTAAAAAACCAACCTTCATTCCTGTTTTTATCAATACCGATCTTTCTCTACAATTTCTTACTCCATAGGCCGCTAAAACAGACCCTATCATGAAATAAACAAAGAACTCTATCCTGCCTTCGACAGCAATGGAGGTCAGAATGGAGAGGATCAATGAAAAGGCAATTGCCATCTCCAATCCCTGAAAGATAGAGATTAATATAGCTCCCAGAGCAATTGGCAAGGCAAAGAGAAGGGCTTGAGCGGTAAAAAAATGGAAACCCCTGGCTACCTCTTCAGCCACTGTATTATACAAGAGCACAAGCAAAAACATGAATAAAAGGGTCACGCTAATAAAGATGAGACTTTTTGAATCTCCTTTGAAGATATTTGACCTTTTGAGAAGCACAATGTAACTTAGGGCTAACAAGATACCAATTATTACGGTCATGCCAAGGGCCATACTTAGTGTTGGGGCTTTTGTTTTTAGTTTAGCTTCAGTCTGCAATTTCCATAGATGAGTTGGGTTGATTTTTTCTCCTTCTCTCACAATCATCTCGCCCTTTTTAACCTGGAAATAGATAGGTTTTACTGATATTTTTGCCTTTTCTTTTCTTAACTCCGTTTCCCTTTTATTAAATGTTATATTTGGATTTATGATCAATTTAGCAAAATGTTTTGTTGTTGCAACAATATCTCCTGCATTTTCGTTTTTTATGAGTTGGTCAATTGCCTGGTTAAAATATTGCAGAGCACTTTCGAGATTATAAAAACGATCAAAATTATCTATTTTGAGTTCTTGTTGAGTGTCTATATCACGAAGGATTATCCCTTTTCCTTTCTGGGTCATCAAAACTTTCTTGTTTCCTACAACACCCTTTTCTAATATTTGGTTTATTGTGATCGATGCGCTATTATCTATATGGGAAGAAAAGTTGTCCTTGACAAGCCGGTCAAAGAGAACAGAATCTTCAGTGATTTCTAAAAGATCAAAGAATTTGTCTCTTAATTGTTCAAGCTTTTCTGAGCGCAGGGTTGGCTCCAACTCGATTGATGAAATCTGTTCTAACCCTTTCCTGGCATAGCTGAAAGATTTTTTGATCCTCTCGTTAATATTGGCACCTGACCTGTCAAAGTCATAGACAAAAAGGGCTGATTTTACTGCCTCATATCGCCTCTGTTTTGTCAATTCCTTATCTTCAACAAGAAAATCATGAGATGC
>JAFDHR010000392.1 GCA_019308645.1 Deltaproteobacteria bacterium | reverse complement strand
AGCTCTTTGCTTCCTAAAACGTATGCAGATATAACATATATAACAAGCCCTGCGCATACTATTATCAAAACTCCTAAAGCGAGATTAAAAGTTTTTTGTTCCAAAATACTACTAAAAACCTTGAAGGCCAGAAAATAAATGCAGATACCCATAATCAGAGAGGATATAAAAGACCTTACCATTGAGTGTATCACTACACTTCCTTCAATACCTCCCAGCCTCTTTTGCAAGAAAAAAATGAGCATAAATAGTTGTAGGGTGGAAGCAAGGGAAAGGGCCAAGGCCAGCCCTCCATGCTTTAGAGGCCCCATTAAGGCAAGGGAAAAGACGATATTTGCAATCATAGCCACTACTGCCACTTTCACAGGGGTTCTGGTATCTTGCAGCGAGTAAAATGCTGACACAAATACCCGAAGGCCAGCAAATGCCCAAAGCCCAACAGAATAATAAAGGAGGGCCTGAGCAGTCATTGTTGTGGTAAATGAGGTAAAGGCACCCCTTTGAAATAATAACGTAATGATTGGTTGTCTAAGAACAATTAATCCTACCATTGCTGGTATAGTAATAAACATAGTAAGTCTCAGGGCATGAGAAAGTGTTTGCTTTAATCGGTAAATATCCCCCTGTGCCGCCTCTCTTGATAGAGATGGTAAAACAGCAGTGCTGATTGCTATTGCAAAAACACCAAGGGGGAACTGGACGAGTCTATCAGCATAATAGAGATATGAAACACTACCCTCTCTAAGCAGAGATGCTAACAGTGTGCCAATTAGTTGATTTATCTGGTAAATAGCCGAACCAAAGATGGTTGGAAGCATTAACATACCAATCTTTTTTAAGGCCGGATGCCTTAGATTCCATTTCGGTGCAAAAGACATACCCTCGCTCATCAAGAAAGGTATCTGCAATGCCATCTGAATAACCCCTCCCACGATTACACCAATAGCCAGGCCTACTGTTGGTGTTCTCATATTGGGAATGATGAAAAGAAGAACAGTAATCATTGATAGATTTAAAAAGATAGGTGCTATGGCAGGGGCTGCAAAATGCTTAAGAGAGTTAAGGATACCCATGAAAAGGGCAAGCAGGCTAACCAGAAATATGTAGGGAAACATGATCCTTGTCAAAAGAACAGTGAGGGCATATTTTTCACCCATGCCCCCAAAGCCCGGAGCGATAATTCTCACAATTACCGGAGAAAGGATAATCCCGAGAATTGTAATAACTGTTACAATACAAACAAGAAAAGTTAAAACAACCCGTGCCAGTAAAAAGGCCTCTTCTTTTGATTTATTCTGTAAATATTCCGTGAAGACAGGGATAAAGGATACAGTGAGCGAACCTTCTGCAAAGAGCCTCCTCAAAAGATTGGGAATCCGAAAGGCAACAAAAAATGCGTCCGCAGACATACCAGAGCCAAAGAAATTGGCAATGAGCATGTCTCTTACCAATCCCAGAATCCTGCTTAGGAAGGTAAAAATACCGACTACCCCGGCTGCCCTTGTAACAAGATCATTTTCTCGCATGAAAAACCTTGACACAGTTTCAGGATTAGTTTAATGAATATAGCCACCAAGATTACAATTTACAATTTTAAATTAGCAATTTTAAATTAGCAATTTAAAATTGATGTTTTCAGACTATTAGGAGGTAAACACGTGGCAAATCATAAATCTGCTATCAAAAGAGATAGACAAAGCAAAGTGCAAAGATTAAGGAATGCGGGATACAAAACCATGGCTAAAAATGCAGTCAAAGAGCTACGGCTCGCCATAGCTAATAAAAAGATCGAAGATGCAAATCTATCCCTTACTAAGGCCATTTCCACACTCCAAAAGGTTCAATCCAAAGGTGCTCTACACAAAAACACAGCAAGCAGAAAAATCTCCAGATTGACCCGTCAGGTAAACAAACTTGCTATTGTAAGTGCTGAGGGAAACAAAGAAGAAAAATTAGGTTCTCCAAAACAAGATCCCCCCTCGAGCCAGTCCTGATCAAGCCATCAGCATCATATATATTGTGTAAGGCATCCTCTAACTCCTCTTCCTGCCAAAATCTTTCCTGAGCCAAATATTTTTCGATCACAAAAGTGGGAAGAGGTTGTAATCTTTTTATCGCTCCCATCCTCCCTCCTCCTTTCTTAAGGCCTGACTTGGCTTTCAAAATTAACCTAATTTGTCTGGCCAGCATCCCTAAAAGGCCTAATAATGTATTTGAATCCCGTCCTTGTGTTTCAAAAAGCTTGCTTAAAACAACTATCGCATGATCAGCATCCTTTTTAGACACATAATCTACTAAATCAAAAACTGTAAAAAGCCTGCTAAAGGTAGTCAATTCCTTTATTTGTTCTACCCCTATCCGGGAATGTGGATACCTCAGGGAAAGTTTGGATATCTCGCTAAAAAGGTCTCTTAAGCTGCTTCCAACTATTTGATAAAGAAAGGATGATGCATCTCTATCAATATCTAACCCTAACTCCTTTGCCCTCTTTTGTACCCAGTTGTATACCTGCCGTTCGGATAACTTTTTAAAATTTACTGCCTTGCCAAGTTCCTGAAACCTTTTGTAAAAAGCCCCTGTCAAACTTGTTGTGCTTGATATCCAAATAATACAAGTAGAATCAACTGGATTGTCCATATAGGAAAGAAACTGTTGATATGTGTCTTTAGTAAAGTTCTCAGTTCCCCTCACTATAAGCAATCTGTGGGAAGAAATAAAAGGAACAATATGAGCTCTGTTGAGTATCTCTTGGATAAAAGGAACAATATGAGCTCTGTTGAGTATCTCTTGGGCAGAAACCTCACCACCATAAAGTGTCTCTAAATTAAATGCCTTGACTTCGTCGGGTATAAAATCTTTTTTGATCTTATCAAGGGTTATCTCTAACCAGAAATCTTCAGGACCATAAAATAGATAAAAGGGTGCAAAAACACCCTTATGCAAAGAGGTCAGGACATTCTCCGGAGTTAAATTTTGCATGACAACCTTTCCATAGTCCTTGAACTTAGCCCCGACATGTCGGGGAACTTTTTCGACAGGATTAACAAGATTTTCTTATATTCTTTTTATCCCGAAGATCCCTGGCCCAGACCTGGCTTATAGGCTTAATAGGATGATCCAAACACATAGCATCCTATAGGTTTAACAGACTGATTCAAGCATGTCGCGCCAGGGCAGGCCTGTCTATCCTGTCTAAAAAAGGTATTTCTATATATTTATTGTGTGGCTTAGATTATGGATAATTCAATCATACCACTATATTAACCAATCTTTTCTGAACAACGATTACCCTTTTTATTTCTTTCTCTTGCATAAAACGCTGAACCCGTTTGTCTTTAAGGGCCAGATCCTGAATCTCCTTTTCAGTTAATGAAACGGGGATCTCTATTCTGCTCCTTAGCTTGCCATTTACCTGAATAACAATTAAGCAGGTTTCTTTCTTAAGGGCATCTTCTCGGTACGTTGGCCAGGAAACAATTGCCAGGCTATCACTATGACCGACGGCCCTCCATAGCTCCTCTGTAATATGTGGTACGACAGGATGCAAGAGCATTACCATGGTATCCACTGACTCTTTAATAACAGAGGAGGCAACTTCAGATATTTCTTTACCAGTACTGATAAACTGATTTACCGTATTGAAAAGTTCCATAACCGCACTAATGGCAGTATTAAAATGGAACCTATTCTCGATATCTTCTGTCACCTTTCTTATGGTCTGGTGTGTCTTCCGGTGAATATCTTGCAAATCAGGTGAAAGGGATTGGGTTGCATCATAGGGTGTTGCGTTAGAGAGTGTTTGAATGATTTCAAAAACCAGACGCCATACCCGGTTTAGAAATCTCCAGGCGCCCTCCACACCCTCGTCGTTCCATTCGAGATCCCTCTCAGGAGGGGATGCAAACAAACAGAACATCCTCACTGTGTCTGCACCGTATCGATCAACAAGCTTCTGTGGATCGATCACATTTTTGGTAGACTTGGACATTTTTACAGAGCCCCCGATCTGTGCCTCTTTGCCGCAATAAGCGCATCTACCGTCCTTTACCTCTTCAGGAAAAAGGTAGCCATGCTCCTGGCACTTGAAGGTCTCTTTACATACCATGCCCTGGGTCAGGAGATTGGTAAAAGGTTCATCTATTTTTAGATACGCCATATCCCTAAGCACCTTTGTGTAGAACCGGGAATAAAGAAGATGCAGTATGGCATGCTCAATACCGCCGATATATTGATCCACAGGCATCCAGTAGGCTACCTTTTCCTTATCAAAGATGCTATTCTCATACCTGGGAGATGCAAATCTGTCAAAATACCATGATGATTCAACAAAGGTATCCATGGT
>JAFDHR010000391.1 GCA_019308645.1 Deltaproteobacteria bacterium | reverse complement strand
TATCTTGACACCACATTGAGCACACTCTACTCTTCTTGGTGCATAAGCCAGTTCTACTGGAATGCCCCAAAGAGGTACATGCTGCCAACGCCTTTGAGCAAGAGTATCGTAGCCGGGGCCTTTGAGACCACAAGAAGAACAAACGAGTCGAAACCTTCTGTCATAGGCCAGGTAAATAACCAATTTACCGTCCTCTTAAACAACCTTTTTTATACGATGCCTATTGATTCCAAGTGTTCTTCGAACTATAGTTCCCACAAGCATGAATCTGATCCCCCCTTCCTGGCTTCTGATGTCAACCAGGAAGTATCGGAAAAGATTCATGCTTTCAACTTTTTAGACCCATGTGTTACCCACAAATTCGTGTGAGGAACCGAAAAACAAATAAAATTTCAAGGCGCTGGATATCTGAAACCCGTGATGATTTTAGAGCCTTTTTGGACGAGACTGATTTCCCTGATCCTGAAAGGCTCGGCGAACGGGGTCCAACATTCACATATCCAGAATGGTTGATCATGTTCATTGCGATTTTATCGGTAAAGCTGAAAGTAAAGACCTATGTTCAAATTCATAAAATGGCTGTTAAGTATTGGGATGTTATCGCAAAAGGCTTAGATTTAACGCCGATTAGCGAACGACAACTCAGAGAGCGTTTAAAAAAATCCGTCATTTCCCTGGAAAACCAGCAGCGTTCATTTTTCAGCTATTTCCTGAGCTTGAGTGATGACAACGTCATGAGCGCCGATAAAATGATGAACAAGGCCAAAGGGCCTGTTTGGCACAAAAAGCAAAAGGAACAAGGCATTATCCCCGAAGGGCTTCGCGGTATCGATAAAGAAGCCACTTGGTGTAAGTCCAACGCCGATGGCTGGGTTTATGGCCACGGTACATTTACTATCACCTCACATAAACACCCTGTTTTGGGTTGTTTTCTGTGGATGAAAAATAGTGCCAATGAAGCAAAGCGGCTCTGGCTGGAAACGTTTCATTGAAAATGATCAGATCCACTACGTTGCAATGGACTCGAAAGCGGATGATTTCGATCTGTTTCGAGAATTTAAAAGACGACGTAAAATGCATTTGATCACCTGTTGCCGGCAAAACATGGATAAATCGCCGGATCGCAATAAGATGATCCGATTTATGAAAAAACCAAAACACAAAAAGATCTACCGTGAAAGATCCTATAAAGTTGAACCAATGCAAGGCCTCGTTAAAGACATTTTCGATATAGACCATTGCTGGATGCGAGGTGACAGCAATAACCGCTGGCTATTTGCAGCAATGGGTTTGACTATCTAGATGCATCAGCTCGAAGCATACAAAAAAGGCAGATCAACTTGGAATATCAAAGAACAGGTCTTGGGATAAACTCCCCGACCCCTCGTTTAATTACAACTTGTTTTTGGTTATATGTTGGTGAGACCTTTGAAAAATACCCCTTTTGTACAATTTCGGTGTCAGGCTCAAATTATCATTTTCGAAATACTCCAAGTATTCCTGCGATTATAATTTTTGTCTTCCTGACCTTGAATCCCGCTATAGCGGGAAGCATTTTTCAAAGGACTCTTGGTGTGAAGCCATGGAATCACAGTGCGTAGGGAAGGAAGAAAATCAAAGGTTGAATATTGGGGTGGTGTATATAAAGTATCAAGCTCAATTTTGAAACAATGGGTATTAAACGTATTGATATTAATAATCCTGAAGAAAGAAAGCGATTAAGTGGATGGCTGGATAATGTAAGATTAGCGAATGTTTACATCAAACCGGAATTCCAAAAAGCATTTCTCGAAACGTATCGTTTGCGTGGCCATTATCTCGTTTGTCTAAAAAAGGGAAAACTTTCTGCGGTTGCATCGTTTTATGAAAGACGCAACCTTGGCGGCCCAAAAGGCCTGGTAAGCATTCCAAGTGGATTCTGGGCAAAGGATAGTGATGCTGAAGAGGAGCTTATTAATGCATTAAGAGAAATTGTACTTAATCAAAGGTTGAAAGGACCATATTTCAGAAACCTTTACAATCCACTATTATCTTTAAGATCTCAAAACATGGCATATCGAGCCGTTAGATATCTTGACGGAGATGAAGAAGAACTGTTGTCGTCATATTCTAAAAATATTAGACGGGATATCAGAATTGCGGAAAAGAATGGCTTGATTGTAAAAGAATCTAATGATGTCCAAACGTTCTACTCTATATGGGCTCATAACATGCGCGATCTGGGAACACCCCCTATGCCTATCAGACTCTTTTATCATTTGAAAAAGTACTTCAATGACAAGGTTAAGATCTTATCTGTTTTTAAGAACAATAAGGCCATAGGAGGGGCTTTCATTATACGCAACCACGAATATGCAACTGATATGTGCCTGAGCAGTTTGAGGCCATATTTTCGCTATTATCCCAATACATTACTTTATCACAAAATGTTGACTTGGGCATCTGAAAGAGGAGTAAAAATCTTCGATCTCGGACGGAGTCAACCGGGGAGCGGTAATGAAATATTCAAGTTAAGATTCAGAGCAAAACTACTGCCCCTTTATTATTATCCGTATATTCGTAATAGTTCCATTGAGAAAATTACAAAATCAATATTTATCAAGATTTGGAAACGGTTTCCTGTCACACTGTCTAATAAAGTCGGTCCACTGCTTCGTATGTATATTCCATTTGCATAGTACTGCTACAATCTAATTATATCTTACTCTTATAATTGAGATAGCTACGATTAAATCTGACACTTAGGGTTTGCAAAAGGGGTAGTCACGGCTATCCTTTCTGGGGGAAACACGAAAAGTTTTCAGAAAGGAGGAAGCCATGACTACCGA
>JAFDHR010000390.1 GCA_019308645.1 Deltaproteobacteria bacterium | reverse complement strand
GGTATCTTCCGCCCGCACCACTCACATCCAGCTTCATATTTCTTTTCCCAGATTGGCCTGTTGGGATCATCCATAATTCAAAAACCTCACTTTGATTTAGGTTGCGCCACCGTAATAATTTTCCCAATTATGGGAGAACAGATATTCCCCATCATCGCTTTCTATCACGGCTGAAGGGTCAGAAAGAAGTCTCTGTAAGAATAAATATAGAACCTTGCTATAAATTTTTTCGTCTTCTCCGACACCTCAACCGACTTTAGGTATTCAACTGCTGATTCAGCAATATCAGATGGATGTTTGGATATCTCTTTAAACATTTTGACAACTTTCTTTCGTTCTCATTTCAATGACTAATCTTGGAACAGCTGGTCAAGGTCCTCCATTAATTTTATATTTTAACCGTCCTGAGCACTTAAACGTAACCACCCGCCTTGGCCCTAACATCAAATCTTTCCCGGTCTGTGGATTCCTACCTATCCGTTCCTTCTTTTCCTTAACACAAAATTTTCCGAAACCAGAAATAAGGATATCTTCGTCGGACTCAAGCGTTTTTTTAATGATTTCGAGAAGGGATTCAAATGTTTTGACTGATTCCGGCCTTGAAAAACGGATACTATTGTAGATGCTGTCAATTATGTCGGCTTTGTTGATGGTCATGGGTCGGTTATTCCTGTTGAGGGGGAAAAGTTATTGAGGGGAAATTACAATCATACGTCAATTTTGTCAAGAAATTCAAATGTTTCAAGGGGGCGGAATAAAGATGTTGGATGAGGCCCTTTTTACATTCGAAAAAACTGATGCCATTTTGACCGGATATGTCAATCCCGTGTGGTAGAGAGGTATTGGCTCATATCATACACAAAACCGAAATAAGGAATATTCTTGACTATTTACCTGGTTTCAGTATATTTTTCCTGAACCCTTTGAAATATTTAATGATAACCGTTAAATGAGGGAAAGATATGAAGTGATTATTAAGAGACCCCGTTTCTCAATAGAGAGGTGGGGTTTTTGTGGTTTTGTAAATGAGGGGTAAAAGTGAAACAGATGGCCAGAAGTTATTCACCAAAGTCAACGCCCTCGTATTCACTTGATATTTAAAGGAGATTTTATGGGCTTGAAATTATTGGATAGAGAATTATTTGATAAAAAAACTTTCGGACTTTTGACCGAGCTTAACCAAGACTTTTATTCATTTAAGGAAGCCTCACAGATATTAGGGGAGCGTATCAGTGCTAACATGAGGCTTTTTGACAATACTATTTTTAAAAAAGTGGAAAGGAAAAACAAGTGGTTTTTATCGAAAGGAACCGTTTTACTTTTGTCGCTACGAAACAAATTCGAAAGTATAAACCTAAAGGGTAGAAGCGCATATAATAGAAAGTATACAATCGATTTTGGCACAAAACTTAAAATCCTAAACCGTCCATGTGAGATTTGCTTTAAGCCTCCAAAATATTGGGAAGATTTCCTAGATTTACTGAACAACGAACCGATAATTTTGGAACCAATAATCCGCAGTGTTGATTGTAGTAATATCAAGGATGCCAAAATGCCTAAAATGCAAAAAAAAGAGATAACTGACTATGGAACAGATTTATTTCTTAAAGTTGATAAATCTTATAAAGTTAAAAAAGTTAAAGTAGATGATTGGGATTTTACTTCTAGCCTATGGACACGCAGAAAGCTCAGAGTAAATAGAGAAAGAGAGACTCAGGAATCGGCAGTAAAAGAAGAATCCAAGAACCACAAGTTCTATGTGTTCAAAAATTGCCTTTATTATTTTAATTCATTGGATAAACATACAGAGGAAGACCAAAAACTATTAATCACTATTTTAAGGAAAAGAATAAATTTAAAAAACTGCAAAAGGAAATCCGACTTTTTGAGAAGTTGGAATCAGCAGATATACAACAATCAAGAGAGGCAATTCCTGAAGAAATAAGATTTGCTGTATGGAGAAGGGATGGTGGTAAATGTGTAAAATGCGGTAGCAAAAAAAACTTAGAATTTGACCATATCATTCCAGTTTCTAAAGGCGGCAGTAATACTGAAAGAAATATTCAGATATTATGTGAAAAATGTAATAGGGAGAAGTCGGCTAAAATTTAAAGTGCCATGAATCTGCTATAAGTTTAGGAAAATTGGAGGTTTTTTATGTCTTTAAACTTCCGGAAGCATTTTCTTCCCATTTTAACATCTTTTACTATATGCGCCATTATTTACGTCCTTGCATTAACAGAACTTGATACGCCCAATAAAATACAGCTTTCAATACTCATAGGTTTTATCGCTACTTTCGTAATTTATGCTTGCCAATTACATATTCTGAAAGAGGATGTTGATTTAAGACAAAGACCATGGATAGGCCCATGTAAAGATGTAGCAAAAATAGATATTACCTCTAAAAATATTAACATAAGAACCCAAGCTCAGAATTATGGACTTTTACCAGCTATAAATTTGGTCGTTGAATACACCGTACGAATTAACGGTAAGAAAATCTATATTCCCGACCCAGGCCAAAAAGAATGCTTTAGTACGCTTTTTCCAACCAATTTATTGCTTGCAGAGTTTCGTATCACACCTGACCAAGTAGTCCGTGACCATTCAAATCCAAAACCAGAAGTCGGAATTGAACACCATATTGAGTATGAGGGGTTAAAGGGTGAAAAATACGAATCAAAATATACAATTAGTATATTTCCCCACCATAATTACACAACAATTAAAGGTTCTGTTGTTATCAAGTGACCCATAATATACGCCATTCTTAATGAACAAGGAGGTTTTTAAAATGAAAAGAAAACAAAAATCACTTATAGTTC
>JAFDHR010000389.1 GCA_019308645.1 Deltaproteobacteria bacterium | reverse complement strand
CCTTTCGTTTGGTGGTAGCCCTATCAACTGTATCGCATAGCCGAGTCGCAACCCCTGCTACCGTAGAGGTTGATAGAGCTATCATCCATCTCAATAAGTTTTGAAGGCATTCTATCATATAAAAAAATGAATGTCAAGGGTTTTTTACACCTTTGAAGAATTTTTTTTCATTTTTTTCCCAGTCGGTAAATAAAAATTACTTGACAGAAGATAAATAGTAGCCTATAATGGAATTATGAGAGTCAATGTAGAAAAAATAGAATTTGAGCTAAAGCGGTTAGGCTGGACACAAAACAAGCTGGCTAAGGAAATTGGCATGACAAGGCAGGGTATCTCATATATCATGCTAAAACAAAGAGCACCCTTGAAGACCTTAGATCGGATAGCAAAGGGTTTGTGTGTCGAGCCGAAAGACCTTTTATGCAATTAAGCAGAGGAAAACGTTTAGTTCAGCAAAGGTTGAATATTTGAAAGGAGATAAGATATGAATCCAACAGAAAAACTCGTAGAAGATTTAATGAGTATCCTCACTTCGTACGAGGAAAAAACGGGAGTATATGTTCAGAGAATCAATATAGACCATGTTTCTGAAGGAGAGCTAAAAGAAGTTAGAGATCGCCAAAGGATAATTGAGATTAAATTGGAAATGGAATGAAGAAAGACGGTTCAACTAACAAACAGATTGCGGGAACTTCGGCACGTTCGGCAGGGTGGTTGCCCTGAACCGGGGCCAAGCGTGGTTGGGGAATGGCCGATCCAACTTCCCGCAATCATTTTTTAGAGATAGGAGATTTACATGCAAATATATATACTAATGTTTCACAATAGGATCGAAAGAGTCTCTGTAAATGCTTCAAAAATGTATGCTCTGGCAAGAAAACTGAATGGCGAAGACAACCCTTTTGGTTCGTACCATGTTATATCTGCCGAGCTTGAAGATGTCTTCCAACCCCTCAAATTAACAGAAAGGAGTACCCATGAAATATACTAATTTCTTAATCAATGCCTTACTACTTATTATCGCCATTATAGGCACGCCTATTGCTTTTCTTTGGTACGGAGTGAAAGGCGTTATTCAGTGGTGGAGATGAAATTTAGAACAGGAAAGGGAGGAATATATGTCTGCTTCTTTTAATTGCCATTGCGCTGAAAGAAAAAAACCAGCCCATGAAAGAAAATGGGTAGTTATAGTAAGGAAAGGGAATTATTCAGCATTCAACGGGTATAGATTTACCCCGTCAGATTATTCGAAGGTGCGTTGTCTCGCATGTGGAGCTATCGGACGAACCAAAGCTAAATATGTAGACAGCCTACCGGATGAAAAAATCTAACATTATCATCCTGAGTTTCTTGGTGGAAGATGAGAAGAAAAAGTTTGTCTGTCAATCAGAAAAATCAAAATAGAATTACTGAAATAGTAACTCTAATTTTAGAGGAAGCCGAACAGAGGAAAAGCAAGGTCGGCCTCGTAGCTGATATTTACGCTGTGTCTATGGAAGTGGACCGGCAGATAATTGAGGTGATGAGTGAACTAAAGCAGAAAAAAGTATGACTGTTAAGTGTGCCAATAAATGATGGAGGTCTGGGTGGAAAACTGTAGTTATCCCAGTTCAGAGGAAAGGATACGGTCGCATGGAGGCAAGGCAGGCTACAGTAGCAATCCTCCAACGTCGAGGACGTATGAGCCATATTTATTGGCACACAAAATCGTTGTTAAGCAAAAAAGAGGTTTAAATGCCAATAATCATATGTCAAGGATGGGGGCGACGAACAAATTCTGCCTATACTGAATGTAATGCAGGGCAACCCCAGGATAATTGTGATGCTGTGTCCCTCGCCGGCAAATGGAAAGTAAGTCATTCTATAGAATTAGACGCTTTTTCACGAGCCTTCGCTCTGAGCCTGGTAACTGGCATGCCGGCTAAAAGTTTTTTAAACCAAAATAGAAAGGAGCATCCGGTATGAAAGATTGGTTAATACTAACAAAGAGAGCGGGGTTATTTCTACGGATAATATAGATATACCGTTTAGCATCTATTTTTCATGGAAAGATGAGATGATAACAGTAACACTGAAAAATGGTCGGGATATTTTTAAGTTAGCAAAGATGTATGAAGATTTGCTGAAGAAACAGGGTATTCCATATACGATAAAAAAGGAGGGAATTAAATGATCCTAACAAATAAACAAGCACATTGGCTGGTTTACATTTTGCAAGATTCATTAAAAATGAATGTGAAAGGTTATTTAACTTTAAGCCATGAGACTCGAGTTCAACTTTTGAATGAAATATTAAGTCAACAAGATGATACACCCGTTCAGATGCTTAAGGAAAAGGAGAAATAATATGTGGCTAAAAAACTTTAATGAAATTGCACAGTGTTTTTTTGAAGATGGTAAATTCCATGATGTTCAAATTGTTAATAACAAGCTTTACATTGATGGTAAGTTAACGTATGTAGATGTAAATCAGGCTTTCCAAGATGTTCAAACATTTGACCGTGTACTCAGTAGAGGAGAAATAGAACTATTATACAATCAATCAAAGAAGATATCAGAGATAGAATACCCTTTGAGATTGTGCGTTGAGTTGCTTAGTTATTTAATATGGAATTGTAAGAAAACAGAGGAAATGAAATACAATGAAATCAGAAAGTTGCTATTGCAATTTTTCGATGAGGATCAAATCGCTAAGGCTCATGGCGATCTAATGATCCAAGCGAACCAGACAAAAATAAGAGCATAGGAGAATATGACCATCAACTGGCAAGAAATGCTTGAAAGCTACAACGAGAAGTTCACTACGAATTACACTGACGAAAAAGAAATGTGGAGTGTCTTATACCCCAGATTCAGTTGCCAAGAACTGGGACGTATTTTTGGTGTATGCGATATGGCAGTTTTAGCACGATTGAGAAAAAAAGGCATAAAAATAGAACCAAGAGGGCATAGACATCCCACGAAGTTAGAGCGGTTCAAGGCGATACCAAGACATATACGGGCGATGCTTTCAGTAGAAGAATTGGCAAAGATAATCGGGGCAAATAAGGGGACTGTAATGTATTATCGAACCAAATATGGAGGATAGGGATGCAAAATATAGAGAAGATAAAGGAAGCGCAGAAAAAAGATTTGGGGAAAGAGTTTGATGATATATGGGAACATTGGATTTGGCTATCTGGAGTTAAACAAAGTGTTAATTTTGGAGCGTTCAAGTCTGGCATTAAGTCCTATGTTTTAAATAAAATCAAAGATAGCGGATAACGTAAATGCCTAACAAGAACTATGACAGGGGCAGAACCCTCGAATATCGAACCATCAAAAACTTTGAGGATATGGGTTGTACAGCTATTCGCTCAGCAGGGTCTCATGGGTTGACTGATGTCATAGCTTGGAATCGAAGATGTTTTTGGCTTGTTCAGATAAAATCTGGGTCAGCCAGAATGACACCAGCGGATATTGAGGCGTTTAAAGAAATGCCTGCCCCGCCAAATGGGATTAAACAA
>JAFDHR010000388.1 GCA_019308645.1 Deltaproteobacteria bacterium | reverse complement strand
CGATGATTTGCCGAATATAGAATCCATTGATACTGCTGTTGCAGATTGTTATGAAGAGGAAAAATATTGCTATGCGGCTTAGATTTTTCAGTTTTTATGAGACGAACTGCACCCGTTAGAGATTAACGCATACGACCCCGAGCTGACACCTTCCCAGGCTCTTTTTACTGACGTGCCGATAACCCCTGGTGCCGTTCATACCTATTCCTTCGAATACACAAAGGAGATAGGGGGAACCATTGATCCTTCTGGTGGGTTCGATGGCGGAGGACAACGTCCGAGAGACGTCAACAAATTTCTGACTTACGGTGCCCCGACCGAAAGCCGAGTTGACCTGCCTGCAGGAACTACTTCTTACTCAATTCTGGTTTTCTATGGGAGTACAACTATTCCTTCCAGCTTTTCAGCCGAATTGAACAGAACCGACATCACTTACTTGTTCAACCCGACACTGTGTGGCGTCGATAATGTGGAAATTCCATTGGTCTCCGGTCGCAACGTCTTGAAGCTCTCAATCGAGGGAAACCTGCCAAAACGAACAGCGAGAGATACCGATAGGTTGGTGTTCATCGTACCGTAAGCTTTAAGGAACCTAAAAGCATCCACAGGGAGACCTTCAGAAAGGGCTCTCGGTGGATGCTTCACGTAAAGCTGAAATTCTGGAAGCAAAAATAGGGGACGCATACATCATGAAGAAGGGACGTTTAATCATTAGAGTCTTTATTTTCAGCATCTTCCTTGCAGTTTGTTTTGCCCTCTTGGGTAAAACTCTAAACGTACTTGCTGAACAGGAGGCTGCAATAGCGCAAGATCGAAGCCGGGAACTACGTAAGTTTTCAGGAAGTCTGGATATACGTATACACCCACAAGAAGGAAAGTTGGAGCCTTCGGTCGAATTTGTGGTTAGTGATCCCCGTCAAAGAAGAGCCGGTTGGGACTCGAAGACAGGGAAGGTCATTCTGGATATTCCTGGTTCCTCATACGAAACAGAGGGGATTGACGATGCTATCGAAGGTGAACTCGGACCAGAAACTTTGATTTTGTATCTCGCCAAACCGATTCCAGGGGATTACGCACTTGAGGTCATCGGGCGTGAATCTGGCAGTTATTCTCTGGAGATTCAAGCATATGACTGTGAGATGAATCCCTCGCGCGCTATGTTCATTGACGTTAACGTCACAGAGGGTGTAGTGCACCGTTACGGAATCAAGTACTCGAATATCGCTGGTGAGATGGTGGAGTCATATCTTATAGGAGGGAACGAGGGACACCCTTAAAACTATAAGTTTTTTTCATAAGTTTATTGATGTCTAAATGAAACTTATTGATATTTCAGAGTTTTCGCCTAACCACGGGATGAACTCGGACTGGAAAAAGCTGTCGCTTTTTCCAGCCGGTTATCCCTGCGATTAGGCCAAATACAAATTAAGGGAGGTTCTGCACATGAAAACTCAAGCTCACGTTTTGCTCTTGCTTGTCGCAGTTGCACTTATTTTTTGTCCGAGAATAAATGCTGAACCTTTGACTTCTGCACAGATCAAGCAAATAGAAGAAATCGCAATGGCTATCGCATCACAGCACAATGCAAACTCAGAAGCACTCTTAGACGATATGACTGTTTCTACACGAGCCGTTGCGATTTCAAGGAATGTTCAGATTTTGTATGTGCTGCGGGTTAAAAAAGGCCTTTCACCTTCAGAGTTGAAAGAATATTCAGATGAGTTACGCCGTGAGATATTGCCAAAAGCATGCTTACAAAATGCAAACAATCCTGCCTTCGATCGGGGCCTTTTTTATACGTTCATATACAAAAATACTTATGGTGAAAAGCTTGCTGAGATAGTTGTCAGTAAAGAAACCTGTAGATAACGATAATGCTCAAGTCAATAAACAAGGAAGCATGGTGAAGAAATCTACAAAGTTGAGGCTATTCGGTGGTGCGGTTCTCATTTTCAATTTGTGGCTTATTGGCCAATACAATCTTTCGGGCATCCCAGTTTTACTTCTCACATTCGGCTTTGCAATTGGATTCGAACTTTTGGTAGTTCGCCCATCATCGAAAGAAAAAGAGGATATGAAAAAATGAGTTGGTTCAAAATATATTTAGGCCGCCACCAAATCAGGTTTCATTATCTTTCTATTTTTTTACTCTTATTAATTTTTCCAACGTCGATTTGGGCGCAGCCTCAAGAAGAAAACTCTAATTTTTGGCCTGTGTACCGAAACAATCAAGCAGGCTTTCGAATTAGCTATCCCCCCTCTTGGGTCGTTGTCCAACCAAAAGGCCGAAATGTAAAATTTTCTGTAAACCCTCCAGATGGGCCTGGGAACTGCAATGTCTTAGTGCGAATTAATCCAGAAATTAGCGATATGAGCCAAGATGAGCTAAACCGTATAATAGAATCGCTTCCGCAAGACCAAGATGGCTGGGCAGAATACATTGGCCTGCCGAGTTCCCAAGTCCGTGTGATCGAAAGTCGAATCGCTAAAATAATTGATATTCCAGCCCTAATTGGTGTTATCGAAACAAATTTAGAATCCCTTGAAGGTAAGTATTTGCGAAAACAAATTGTCGTTTTGACTTTTACTCCGGGTACAATTTGGTCATTGAATTTCGGTGCGTCATCATTCAACGCAGATGAAACAAGATCACGTTTTAATATTTTAAAACCGAGCTTCAATAAAATTCTTGGTTCGTTTATGCTTTTACGTTAAGGGCCTATAGGGATAGGAACGCCCATCACTGAGCGCCCCTCCCACAGCACCGGACATACGGATCGCGTATCCGGCGGTTCGGCTGATCAAAGCAGGCACAGATAAAACAACATCCGCCC
>JAFDHR010000387.1 GCA_019308645.1 Deltaproteobacteria bacterium | reverse complement strand
CGCAGCATTTCTGGTGACCTTTTTTAGTGCTTCCCAGGATATTGTGGTGGATGCCTACCGAAGGGAAGACCTTCCTGATCAAGAGCTGGGTCTTGGTTCTTCTCTGTATGTCAATGGATACCGTGTGGGAATGCTTCTGGCTTCCGGGGGCGGGTTAATCATGGCGGATTACATACCGTTTTCCATGGTCTACCTGATAATGGCAGCCTGTATCCTGCCCGGCGTTCTCACCACGCTTCTGGCGCCGGAACCTACGATTACCCACGGGATCCCTCGAACTATAAGGGAAGCTGTTGTCGATCCTCTGATTGAATACTTCAAACGGCGGGGTGCCCTATGGATATTGGCCTTCATCCTTCTCTATAAAATCGGCGACACCATGGCAAGCGCCATGACTATTCCTTTTTACCTTGACATAGGGTTTTCGAAAACAGAAATCGGTGCGATCGTGAAACTCTTTGGTTTCTGGGCCGTCATCGCCGGTACCTTAATCGGAGGAGTACTTATGCTCCGCCTGGGAATCAATCGTTCTCTATGGATTTTTGGTTTTCTTCAAGCCATATCGACTGCCTGCTTCGCCCTTCTTGCTCGGATCGGCCATAGTGTCTCTGCCTTGTCCGGAGTGATAGCCTTTGAAAATCTAAGCAGCGGCATGGGGACTGCTGCCTACATGGCATTCATGGCCAGTATTACCAATAAAAGATTTACCGCAACGCAATATGCCCTTCTCACGAGCCTCATGGGTGTTCCCAGGGTACTGGCCTCAACTCCGACTGGTTTTCTTGCCAAAAATCTGGGTTGGGTAAGTTTCTTTATTGCCTGCACTCTGATTGCCATTCCTGGAATGCTGCTTCTGCTGAAATTCGCGCCGTGGAATTCAAAATATATGGCAAAAACTGCAAGTACAACGTCTACTGCTGTGTAGTGCCAAGATGAGATCATTCTCATGATGTAGATAACCAGAATACAGTCAAAAAACACTATTTTTATTTATGGACGTAGCGTTAAACATACTCCCTGTTTTTTTAGTAATATTTTTAGGTGCAGGGGCCAAAAGATTAGGTTTCTTTCCTGATGTATTTGTAAAGGGAGCTAATCGACTTGTATTCTATATAGGTATCCCGGCACTTCTCTTTATCAAGTTATCCCGTGCACCTTTTCATGAAACATTTGACATAAACCTTGCACTCATTTCATCTTTATCTGTATTTATTATCTGGCTATTTTCTCTTGTCTTTGTCAGGCTCAAGATATTTTCACCACTAAGGTCCGCCTCGGCTGCAAGCTTCATCCAGACTTCTATGCATGGAAATATTGGCTATATTGGTCTTGCTGTAGTATTCTACGCCTTAGGAAACAATGGCCTTAGAATTGCAAGTTTTCTGGCACCATTTATCCTAATTTCACAAGTCATATTATCTGTTCTATCTTTCAATATCTATTCCGGTACTAAAAAACACAAGATTAAATCATTTATAAATATACTAAAGAGCATCTTTTTAAACCCAATTATTATTTCCGCATTGATTGGAATAATTTTTTCCTTCTTTGGCTTGAAATTGCCCAATTTCGTAAACAGATTTCTGGAAATCATTTCCGGTATGGCTCTGCCTATGGCGCTTTTAATCATTGGGGCATCCTTGTCTCTGTCACTAATGTCAAAAAGCTTTTACTGGCTTTTTTCCTCTTCACTCCTCAAACTTCTCTTTCTTCCTGGCTTAGGAGTAGTTTTACTCCATAATGCCGGAGTACATCCCTTTTCCATTGAAGTGGCTGCAACTCTGCTGGGGGTACCAACGGCCACGGTTTCTGTAATAATGTCAAGTGAGATGGAAGGAGATGCTAAATTTGCTTCAACGGCTGTAACCCTTTCTACCCTTTTATCTCTTCTCTCTCTTTGTCTCTGGAGTTATCTAATAGGTTTTTTGGGCTCATCATAGAAAATAGGTAAAATTGCCTAAGTTGGCTAAAGTGCCTAAAACGCCTCAAGTAAACCCAACAAACCAATGTATTTGTTTTTACGGAAAGCCAATGAATGAAAGTTGTACGCTTACAAACAATATGTTAAAGAACTTATGTATATTTTCAAATCAAGGCATTAGAAAATAAAAGGACTTTTCGTTTTAATACAAGAATCTGAGAATACTCTCATTATAACTTTAGCTCACCTTAGGCAATTTAAGTACTTTAGGCGTTTGTTTAACTATAAAGGAGATATGCTATGTCTAAGACAGGAATCGTCAGGGATACACGATATATCGAACATAGGACCGGAGACTTTCATCCTGAAAGTCACCGAAGGTTAGAGGTTATCTATGAGATGCTAAACGATCCGGATATGGCAGATAAATACACGGATGTTCCGGTGAGAGAGGCTACAGAGGAGGAATTGCTCTATATTCACTCAAAGGATTATATAGATCTGGTTGCATCTACAGCCGGCAAGCCATCAAGTTACCTCGATGCAGACACACAGACCTCTCCCGGTTCTTATCTGGCGGCCTTACTTGCCGCAGGGGGCCTTTTAAATGCCATTAAAATGGTAAATGGCGATGAGCTCGACAATGCATTCGCCTTGGTGAGACCGCCAGGTCATCATGCTGAAAGAAACAGGGGAATGGGATTTTGCCTTTTTAACAATGTCGCAATAGGGGCTGTCTATGCCCAGAAAAAGCTGGGCTTGAAAAAGGTTTTGATTGCTGACTGGGATCTGCACCATGGTAACAGCACCCAACACTCCTTTGAAAATGATCCTTCCATTCTCTATTTCTCTACCCATCAATATCCATATTACCCTGGGAGTGGCAGCTTTAATGAGGTAGGAAAAGGCAATGGAGAAGGCTATACAGTTAATG
>JAFDHR010000386.1 GCA_019308645.1 Deltaproteobacteria bacterium | reverse complement strand
GGAAGCGCTGGCTCCGTCTTTGGCCTTTAGGGTGACTTAATATATGGCGAATATAGGGAGTGGCTACTTCTTTTTTTAGGCCTTCTCGGATCAGATCGTATATTTGCTCTTTACGCTTGACGAAAAATTGAGAGAGCTTTCCTAAATCAGCATTTTCTATAATTTCTTGAGAATCAATTTTGAGCATAATTTAAAGCTACAAAAAAGGGAATTAAAGAGTGAAAAAAATATGATATTACTTCTGAAACAACCCATATATCAATTTACATCTGGTAATTCCTCAGATCTCATTATCATTAAGCGATAAATATCTGCCAAACTTGCTTTAGAAACAATTACCACTTTTCCTTTCCCACAATTTTGCATATCTTATACCTCCTCTTTTCTTCATACAAGCTCCGTTTCTACATTGAAAATACTCTGAGGATTTAAAAAACTACCTCGGAATCCACCCTACCAGGGCAAGATTTTTTTCTCACAACTTATCTTTAACCTTCCTTAACGTCTTATGAATATATGTAACCATGAAACAAATAAAATGTAGATCCTTACCATGGTCCTTGATAAAATCCTACATCTCTCTAGGCCCAATCGGCGCTATGTGTTTAACCAACACTTCACCTACCAATATAAAGGCGATCATAATCTGAACCTCCTATGGCTGCTCAATCTTCTTTATGCTCAACCCTAATCCCTCAGAATATACCTTTCCGGCCTTATCTAAATTTTTTACCACTATGTCGATATGATCTGCCTTATTTATTACAATACATCTTCTATCACTCGTCAAGAAAAATCGGTTTATTTACTTTCAATGTTTAACATGTTTTTTTACATTTTCTTATGCGGGAATATGTAGAGTAATGAATAAATTTTTTAATAGAGCAAATCATCAAATTTCATGAGGTACGGAAGTAGTATTTTGAATGGGAGTATATCGCAATAGGAATAGATGTTGATCATGTTTACATACATATGGTGATACCACTGAAATATGCGGTGAGTGAGGTGGTAGATATAATCAAGACGAATACGAACAGGGCATTGAAGGAGGAATTTGGTTTTTTGAGCAAGGTAAAGTTGGATAAAAGAGGGATATGGGGAAAAGGATTTTTCGTTTCAAAGGAATCAATGAGAAGAGTATTCGGAAATATGTTGAGATGCAAAGGAAAGAAGGTACAGGACAAGCGAAGCTTGAATTTTAAAGATACCACGTCCGTAAGGACGTGGAGTTTCATATTGAAAGAACTGCTAATCAATAGGGCAACCTGGTAAATTAGCGAACTTTTTTGGTTGTTTTTGCCAGCTCATAGGTCTAACCGTAACCCCATTTGTGAAGTTTTTCGACGCCCAAAATACTACCCCTACAGAGGTATCTTCAGTAGTTTTCAGTATGAGTATTTTTCCAAGAATAGTGGGTGGCAGTACAACCGTCTCTTTTGTTCGTGGTTCGGAAGTAGATTCTCTTTCTTGTATAGCCTCAAAGATATTACCTGTCTGAATATTTTTATTAGAACCGGCATCAAGATAGACCACAGAATACTGCCCGAGAAGTTCTAATTTGTCTTTTGCGGCCACAATATAGGCAGCAATATCATATCGGAAGGGAATTGGAAGTATGCAATAGGAAACCGGATGATAGGGTATAAGGAGATCATTTTTGTAAATAGTTTTGAATGATTCACTTATTTTCGCAATATGGTAACCTTTCTGAGCACTTCCCATCTTCAGAATTCCTTTAAAGGAATAGATATAGCCAAATGGTCGTCTGGTGAAGGGATGGTTAATAGGATCTGACATACTGTAAATGGTAAATTTGTCTCCAGGCTTGATGTTTTCTTTATACATTTTTACATATACTGTATCACCTTCACTAAGCAGTATCTTTTCGCTCTTAACGTCAAATATCTTACCCCATGGCACAATCATTTCATGCAGAAGAAGGCCGAGGGCGTTCACATTGGTAAAGCTTGAAACATCTACTCCCATTAATTTCTTTATTGTTACAGGCTGTTTTTTTAGCTTAACCACCTTTTTCACAGGCGCTAATTTTATTTCTTTATACTCGAGAAGTTTTATGATATCACCAGGGCTAATCCAGTGAGGGTTAGTAACGAATTGATTCATTTCCCATAGTTCAGGCCAGAGATACGGATCACCATAGTATTTTTCACAGATTGACCAAAGAGTATCCCCCTTTTGAACTGTATGCGTTAGTTTTTTTCCTGCTGATATTGATGGAGACATGCCTAATAGAAGAGTAAAAAACAGAGAAATACCAATATAAAGAGCCTTAGATTTCAATTGTCCCCTCCTTAATAAAGGTTGATTATCAATGAATGATAACATATGAAATTGCTTACGATTTTTTTCTATTGTTGTCAAGAAATTTCCTGGTCTTAACCGAACTGATCTATTACATGGTTCGATGAATAAATTCTTTTATTAGACTATGAAAGAAGGAGATTGATGAGTAAAAAAGGATTCATTGTCGTTGATATGCTAAAGGATTTTATAGAAGAAAAGGGCGCACTGTTTTGCGGTAATGAATGCAGGAAGATAATTCCATTTATTTCGGAAACCTTAGAGCATATGAGAAATGAAGGGGCCACTGTTATCTTTCTGGGTGATTGTCATGATAAGGATGACAAAGAGTTCACTCTTTTCCCCCCTCACTGTATTATTAATACTGAGGGAGCGGAATTGATTGGACACGGTATAGCGGATTTTATGGTACAAACTTAGATGAAGTTCTTACCTCTGAGAAGGTGGAGCATGTCTATCTTGCTGGTGTCTGTACATCTATTTGTGTCATGGAAACTGTGGCAGGCTTGAGAAACAGAGATTATCCTACATTTATTTTTCGCAGGGGTGTGGCTGATTTTGATCAGGAGGTCCATACATTTGCCTTACAAAGGATGGAAAAAATCCTTGGTGCAACTATAGTTGATTGAATTAAAAGTCTGCGTGCCTATTTCTTTGAAAAATATATTTCGCCGAAATAGCTCTCGGCCCTGCTTTTTGTATGCTGAGAGTTGATATATAGAGATATGATTTTTGCTTTTGGTGGTTCTTTTTCAAAAAGCTCTTGATAATCATTATAGATATTTCTTTTTTCACATACCCATTTTCCTATTTTTTCAGGCCCACTTTCCAGAACAATTAAGCGAGTTTTGCTCCAGGCAGGACTAACGCCAGATATTAATTTAGGCGCCTTGTTTTCCCACAAATAGCCTACTATTTTGGCGGTTAGCTTGAACGTGCCAAAGGCGATATAGATCTGGGCAGCCTGATCATCTGTTTCCTTTTTCCTGAAATCCCCATTTCTGGGTAGCTCTATTACCTTCCATCTGAAATTAATATAAGGATATTCTTTGATATCTATATTTACCTTTTTTGTTAAGCCAAAGGAGCTCTTCTCACTTATAAGATGTAGGACATATGTATTTTCTTCCTTTTCCAGTCTAATGATAGGAGTACCCTCTTTTTCTTTAAGCTCCCAATCAAGGGGGACTCCTTTTTTGTCCACGC
This sequence comes from Deltaproteobacteria bacterium, assembly GCA_019308645.1. The sequence goes on along the minus strand of JAFDHR010000386.1, from coordinate 273 downwards.
CCCTGGAAAAGCTCTCAATGATCAGCCGGTCATTATCAGCTTTGGCAGGCAAAAACAGGGAAAATAATATAATCAATATAATTAATGATATCTGGCTTTTTATGCCATTCATTTTGACTCTCGTAATATAAGGGTTATTAAAATGTATCGTATCCGTTCACAGGTTTCCCGATGGAATCGGGATTCTGGGTGCAAAGGTTAAATAGTTAAAGGCAGAATCTATGAGCCAGAATGTTAAACTCGGGAACCTAAGAGGCTTAATTTCAGGATGTT
>JAFDHR010000385.1 GCA_019308645.1 Deltaproteobacteria bacterium | reverse complement strand
AGTTGCCTGAATTCGACTTATCACCTCCAAATTAAAATATTGACCACATACCAGCATACCCCCTATAATAAATCAAAAAACCCACGGTGTCAAGTGTGTCTCAATGTCAGCCCAGGCGGGGAGGGGAAATATCAGTTTTTCTATACGTAAATTTCTGGTACCATCGCAATAACTTCGGATACACTTGACTGCAAAGTAAATTTAGCCATTCGACTTCGCTCATGGCCCTGAGTTTACTGAATGGGCCACATATTTGTAAACGAAAACTAAACGTATTGAGAAATTACGATTAACTATCATAAAATCGGATAATGGAAAGAAAGGAATCGGCCTTTAAACTTGCTCCCCCGATCAATGCGCCATCAATATCTGGCTGGGAGATGAGTTCTTTAATATTATCAGGCTTTACGCTTCCGCCATAAAGAGTTCTAATAGTTTCCCCTGTATCGTGGCCAAAATTTTCTATAAGCCACCTTCGAATAAAGTGATGTACTTCTTGCGCCATCTCCGGGGTGGCTGTTTTTCCTGTTCCTATGGCCCAAACAGGTTCATAGGCGATAATTACGCTTTGGGGTAAATTTCTTTTTTTGCAACTGGTCTTGAGTGATTCGTTTAACTGAGTCTTAATTATATCAAATGTTTTTTTATCCTCTCTCTGTTTTAATGTCTCACCAATGCATACAATGGGTATCAATCCTGCCTCAATGGCGGCATCTACCTTTTGATTCACAGTCTCGCTGGTTTCAAAAAAGAGAGCCCGCCTCTCTGAATGCCCTAAGATTACATGGCTGCACTCTGCTTCTTTGAGCATCAGGGGAGAAATCTCACCTGTAAAGGCCCCTCTTGACTCCCAATGCATATTCTGCCCTGCAAGAAGAATATCTGTCTCGCTAAGAAGTGTATGTGCCAATTGCAGGGTAGTAAAGGGGGGTGCAACAAGTACATCAACCCTGTTATAATCTATTGTAGCGCTCTTGATTCGATTAAGGAGATCTCTTGCCTCATCAAGGGAAAGACTCATCTTCCAGTTGGCTGCCATTAAAGGTTTTCTGTTTCTCATTTAATTAGGGCGCAGACCCGCCCGCCTCGCCTGAGTCCGCCTCAGGCGGGCGATGGCTGGCAGGTTTTCGCAGATTTTCGCCCTGGCCCAGACCTGGCAAGAAATTACTTAATTATAACCTCTGCTTTGGGATTATTATAGCTACAATATCATACCCAAGTAAAGTCGCAGGGCGGGCTGATAAAACATATTTTATACTAATAGTAAAAAAGGAAATTCCTAAGCTATAGACTCATTACTCTAAGCTGTTAGCGATGTATACAGCAAGGTCTACCAGCCTGTTTGCATATCCGAACTCATTATCATACCATCCAAGTATTTTTACCATATCTTCTCCGATAGACATTGTAGATAGGGCATCCACAGCGGTAGAGGCAGTGATTCCATTGAAATCAGTAGAAACAAGGGGCTCGTCACAATATTCAATGATACCCTTCATGCCACCCTGAGAGGCCTCTTCAAAGGCCTTATTAACCTCTTGAGCAGATGCAGGTCTGCTAAGTTGAACCACGAGATCAGTCAAAGAGACATTAGGGGTGGGCACCCTCAAGGACATCCCGTTCATCTTACCGGCCAGTTCAGGAAGAACAAGAGAAACTGCCTTTGCCGCTCCTGTGGTTGTAGGAATCATAGAAATAGCTGCTGCTCTGGCCCGCCTGAGGTCTCTGTGTGGAAAATCAAGAAGCCTCTGATCTGTAGTGTAAGAATGTATGGTTGTCATAAGGCCTTTCTTAATACCAAACTTGTCTAATAAAACTTTACAGATTGGTGCCAGGCTATTTGTGGTACACGATGCATTTGAGATGATATGATGCTTTATTGGATCGTACTGTTCATGGTTGACTCCGATTACCAGGGTAATATCAGGATCTGGGGCTGGAGCTGAAATGATCACCTTTTTTGCCCCGGCATCCAAATGTTTAGAGGCCTGTGATCTATCTCTGAAAAGCCCGGTAGACTCAAAAACAATATCCACGCCGAGATCCTTCCAAGGAAGCTTACCAGGGTCTTTTTCTGAGATGATTTGTATTCTTTTCCCATTAACCACAATAGCATTCTCCTCAACTTCAATATCAGCCTTGAGTATCCCATGCACTGAATCATATTTAAGAAGATGGGCAAGGGTATTAGGATCTGTAAGGTCATTGAGTGCTAAAAATTCAATATCATCCCTTGTATATGCTGCCCTAAGCACCATTCTACCTATACGCCCAAAACCATTAATGCCTACCTTTACTGCCATGACTGCCTCCGTTTTCTTGGATACTTGATACTTGAAGCTCGAAACTCGATCCTTCCTTGTACTTATTGGTTGTGTCTATTTTGTTCACCCAGTTTCAAGTTTCAAGTTTTCAATTTCCAGTTTCAAGTTTCTTTTGGTTTTAGTAATTCACTTGCCAGAGAAATACTTCTTTGTCCTGCACTCTTTGCTATATCCGCTACCTCTGCAAGACTCTTCCCTTTCCTATTATCGGCAATAGCTAATACCATTGGTAAATTTACACCCGTTACTACTTCTGCTGTATCTTTTTGAAGAAAAGACAGGGCTAAATTTGATGGTGTCCCTCCAAACATGTCTACCAGGATTAGAACACCATCCCCTTGATCCAGAGATTTTAATTTATTCTGGATGATATTTCTTAATTTCTTGCTGTCTTTTTGTGTCTCAATGGAAATACACTCTGCAGCCTCGACAGAGCCCATGATAAACTCGACAGAGCCCATGATAAACCCTGCTGCCTCAAGGAGTTCTTTCGCCAACCGAGAATGGGTTATTATAAGTAAACCGATCATTACAAAAATTAAAGTTCCTCATCCATATCCATTATAACCTTATAAATCTCTTTCCTTGATTTTGCACCCATCAATCGCTGTCTAAAATTAGCATCTTTTAACATCCTTGATATCTTGGCGAGGGCCGTCAAATGCATACCAGCTGAATTCTCAGGCGCAAGTAAAAGAAAGAAGAGATATGCTGGTTGTTCATCTATGGAATCAAAGTCCAGTCCATTAGTACTTCTTCCAAAAGAGAGTAAAAGATTACTCAATTCCGCTAATTTTCCATGAGGCAAAGCAATTCCATCACCTATTCCAGTGCTGCCCAGTCTTTCTCTTTCTAAAAGAACCTGGAGAAGAGACCTCTTGTTAAGGGATGGGTTCTGTTCAGTGATAACCTGTGAAAGCTCTTCCAGAACTCCCTTTTTATCATGCGCCTCCAAATTAGAAATAATAAGCTGCGGTGTAAATATTTCTGAAAGTTTCATCCCTTTTCCCTTGACAAGAACTATTTAGTAGAAGTTTCAATAAGGCCTAAATTTCCATCTTTTCGTTTGTAAATAATGTTAATACTCTTAGATTTAGAATTAGTAAATACAAGAAAATTTCTTTTTGAAAGATTTATTTGCATTGCTGCCTCATTTATATCCATAGGTTTAATATCTAACCTCTCTGTCTTTATTATCGTGGGCTCTGATTCGGCTTGACCTTCTTGAGTTTCTATGTCACTAATCAACGAATCACTACCTTTAATATTATCCAATCTATATTCCTTTTTTCGAGACATTAACCTTCTGAGTTGTTCTTCTACCTTATCCATTACCTGATCAATAGAGGAATACATATCATCACTCTCATCCACAGCTTTAATTTTGTTTCCATCAATAGATATAGTCATGTCAGCAATGTGTCGAAATTTTTCTATCTTAAGAACAATATGAGCCTCAACAGGTGAATCAAAGTACTTCTTTACTTTATACACCTTTTCTTCAACATATGACCTCAATTCTGTTGATGGTTCCATATGCCTAAAAGTAAAAGATATCTCCATTCTGCCCTCCCCAAAGAAGGTGGATAATTAACAAAAAAACTATGCAAAGTCAAACATCAATCTTGATTAGAGGTCTTCGTAACCCAAGATCTTAACATTTATCTGCCTAAGGTCGATTTGCGTGAAGCCTGCCCTTCCCGTCCCAAGACTGGGATATGGTCAGGAGGCGTGACACAGGTGATACAATGTGTTATATCTTAAATATCTCAGGATAAATGCATTTGTAACTATGGCCATATAAATCAGGCCTGCCCGTCATCCAGCATGCGGGTCTGGGCCAGGGTTTATTAGCGTTCAGTACAAAATGATGATTAAGTTGAGTAGAACGGTTGCGGTTGCGCAGCTCGAAACGGGAAACGGTTGCGTACAAACGGCCAAAACCGATTGACGAAAGACGAAACGAGCATCGTAACCGTCCCGACAATAATGTGTCGGGAACGTAACCAAATATCACAAAAATTGATCAGTTGTCCTATAAAGGATTATGCTCTTCAAATCTTGTCGGTTTGAGGCAGATCTTAGCTAACTGTAAGTATTCTTTCTTTGATTCGATGGAAGAATTTTAAGCATCTCTCGATACTTAGCCACAGTCCTCCGTGCTATATTTATATTTGATCGTTCTAAAATATTTACTATTTCTTGATCGCTAAAGGGTTTGGACTTATTTTCCTCTCTTATTATCTTCTTAAGCTTCTCCTTAACACTCAAAGAGCCTATCTTGTCCGCTCCATCAACTGATTGAATAGTACTATTCAAGAAATATTTTAGCACGAAAATACCAAATGGTGTGTAAATATATTTGTTATTCATGACCCTGCTTACAGTAGATTCATGCATTTGTATATCTTCTGCCACATCTCTCAAAATCATTGGCTTTAAATTCGAAGGACCAGACACAAAGAAATCCTTCTGGAATTTAAGAAGGCTCTCTGACACTTTATAGATCGTTCTTTGCCTTTGATGGATGCTCTTGATAAGCCAAGAAGCACTCTTAAGTTTCTCCCGAATGTATTCTCTCGTATCGCTTGATTTATCATCTTTCTTTGCAAGGACCTCTTTATAAAAAGAACTGATTCTTAATTTTGGAAGACCATCCTCATTTAAGACAATAAGAAACTCATCCCCTATTTTATAGACATAAACATCAGGGATTACA
>JAFDHR010000384.1 GCA_019308645.1 Deltaproteobacteria bacterium | reverse complement strand
TTTTTTGCCTCTTTCCTGTCATAATCAAAGAGCAAATCATGGCCATGGTAATGAAAAAGAGCAGCAGCTGTTGCTGAAGCAATGGCACTTCCTTTATAAGATGGCCCAACTATTATATCTATCTTATCTACGAGGGATGTGGTAACCAGCATCTCAGCAAAAAACGAACCTATCTCAAGGAATAGTCGCCCTGTATTTAACTTCCCTAAGTTGACAAAATAGGGAGTTGGCCTACCGTCTTTCAAAATCAGATCCCTATCAAAAAAGAGGGCCCCTGTCTCTGCAAGCATCAAACTCAAGCGTTTTTTATATTCTTCCATGCTTGACTTATTACCCTATTTTACCAAAAAAAACAACACGATATTCAATACTTACTAAGCAGAGCATTTTATTGTTTGCATTGGTAACTACCCAGGTTGTCAGGTTCAAGGTTCACAGTTCAGGGGTTCAGCTCGGAGCCATAAACCATTGTCCATGCCAAGACTCCTCAACCGGCTTATGAAAAACCCGCATTTAACTGTTAATGGTTCAGCAAATAACCATTGAACCGTGAACCCGGAACTTTGAACCAGTTACTTGCATTGTATATAACCGAGAAGGATCTATGATGGTCATGAGGTCTTATCTGTCGTTCCAAGGCTCCCGACCTGGTCTTTTCTACGACTTATCTGCACCCCGCTATGCGGGACTACGCATTGTCTCCCGCTCTATAGAGCAGGAGATCTGCGGCTTCCCCCACTGATAAGTCGTGAAAAGGACAGCGGCCTTCCACCAGTCACTTCAGAAAAGACCTTATGCCCCTCTTGATATTGCGAACTATTTAATGCTCTCAGTAGTATATTGAATAATATGGTAGCCATAGCTCAACATTAAATCTACAGAGCTTTTCTTGACAGATTAAAACGGATTTGATATAAGAAATTAAAAATTTCTTCAAAATGGAGGTCTTATTATGGCTGAGGAAGAAGTTGGTGTAGTTGTTAAATTTTTCTCTAAACCAAGCGTAGCTGCTATAGACGTGACAAAGGGATCTATTAAAAAGGGTGATACCCTGATGTATAAAGGTCACACTACTGATTTTACCGAAGAGGTAGCGAGCATTGAGATCGATAACCAATCTGTAGATGAAGCAAAGGTTGGTGATATGATTGGTATTCAGGTAAAAGAGAGGGTAAGGGAAAAGGACAAAGTCTATAAGGTTGTAGACTAAGGTACTATACCTTTAGGTGGAAGAATTTAAATCAAAGCCACATCTTACACAAAAATCTTTCTTTTTCTGTTTAAAACCACAATTTTGGCAGAGAATAAAATCATCTGTGGAAAGTATACTTTTTTGTTCAACAGATAATTTATCAGGAAATTCCCCAGTCTCTTGAATATTAACAAACCCACCGGCATTAATAATGGCCTCAGCATATTTCCGAGCTTCCTCTAAGCTTAAATCCCTCTTCAAAACTGCTGGAGCCCTTTCGATATATTTATCTAAGGTAGAGCCAGAAACCCCAAGCTTGGCCATGTTTTGCCGGAAAATCTCTTCCTCAGCCTTTATACCAAAAAGAGCAATCCTGTATTTCTTTGCCATTTTTTAAAACTATTTTCAAATGGTATCTACTCATGCATCTTGCCACAAAGGCACCAAGACACCAAGGTTATAGAATTATTTTTTATTATAGCCCTTTTAATGCGTGGAACATTAAAATTAATGAGCCTAAGGCTCATTAATGAGAAAACTTTGGTATTCAATTTATATTTATCTCCTCTTTGGGTCTTTGTGCCTTGGTGGCTAAATAGTTAGTTTAAATAATTGCACAACTTACTCAGTAAAATGCGATTCCTCACATCCTAAGTAAGCGTTCACCGTTGGCAGTTCACCGTCGTTCGACCATGAGGCTCTCGACAGGTTCACCGATAAGCCAACAGTGGCAGTGAAACGCTTAAATAGACAGGTCCATCAACAGGCCAAACAATGGGTTAATCCAGAGGAATCTCTCCCTTTTCGGACAACGGATAACGGTGAACTGTGAACGGTTACCATCCTATGGCAAATCCTGATCCCAAAAGGAATATGCTAAGTGCTTTGATTCGCAAATACTATAACGTATTCTGATGAGGATAATCTTTGCGATTGTCTTCGACCCTGAGCCTTTCGGCAGTGAGCTCAAGGCCGAACTGCTCAGACCGAAGGGAGCTCAGCCGAAGTCTAAATAAATACGTCATCGAATTTATGAATCGAGGGACTAAGTTAATCAGTAGTCATTTTTTTAATAGATTCAGAAATCGTATATCAATGTGGATTTAAGACTAGATCAATCGTATGTCAAGACAAAAAGACAAAAAGAAACTAACCCTAGAATCCCCAATCCCGCTATTAATGCTGATTTTCGTATCATATAAGTTGAAAAAACCTCGTTGATTCGGTAAGATACGTGTGATCAAAAACAAATCAAACCGTAACCAACGAGGTGAGAATATAATGATACGACAAACAATACTTCCTTTCAAGGTAGAAATGACCAGAGACCTGATAACTCCCCATGCAGGTTTAGCCTTACTGGGTGAATTTGCAGTAGGGCTAGGATTCTTACAGTCAGCAGACAGATATTTACCCACACCTGGCAGTGGTGCTGGGTATAACCCATCTGAGTACATTTTTCCACTCATCTTAATGCTCAATGGTGGTGGTCGGAGCCTGGAAGACACCCGCCAGATAAGGGCAGATGATGGATTAAAAGAGATCTTGCCTTTAAAGAAAATACCTTCCTCACCTTCCTCAGATGCCTTTGGGGATTGGCTTCGGAACATGGGTATCAATGGCGGTCTTTATGGCCTTGAGAAGGTAAATAGAAAGCTGCTGAAACGGGGGATGAAATATGATGGAGTAAAGGGCTACACCTTGGACATTGATGCCACAGGTATTGTAGCTGAGAAGCAGTCAGCAAAGATGACCTATAAGGGATTTAAGCTGATCTTCTACAGTTGTCAAAAAATAATTCTATAATAACAATGACATAGCTCAGCCAAAAAAGTTGTTGGCACTACAAAACCTTTAAACGGTGCTTTTATCATAGCTCACGGA
>JAFDHR010000383.1 GCA_019308645.1 Deltaproteobacteria bacterium | reverse complement strand
TTGGAATAAGAACTTTAGTGAGTATTTTGTATCCTTGGCTAGGCAATATGAAAGTAATTATATATTCTGTTGTGGAAGCGAGACTATTAACGAATCAGGACATAGTGTCCAGTCGATTCCTAAGTTTGACGGTTTATTAATAGATTACATAAGAAAAGGATATACACCACCAACGTCTGCACAGTTTTATCTAACTTCTGATTTAAAAAAAGTTGGCGGGTATAATGAAAAAATTAAAAGTGGGGTCGATCACGATTTGTGGCTCAAATTAGCCTTTCGGGGGTTCAAGATAAAATCTCTTGATGAAGGTTTTGTAATGATCAATCCAAAATCACGGATCAGTGAAACCAGGATGACGATGGAGTGGGAAAAAAGATTCAATGGATTAATGAATTCTTTAACTGAATGGAAGCCTGATATTGAAAAATATATGGGAAAAGAATTTTACGATCTTTTCAAAATGAGTTACCATTATTATCTTCATAGGAAATATTTTGTGAGAAGCATAAACCTAAAAGAAATAAGAAGCTCGTGGTTTTTCTTTATGGGGTGCAAAATGAAGAAAACCTTACTATTAGAAATAATTAGACTTACGCTTAAAAAGATTCACAAGAAATTGTACCAAAATGGAGTATTACAAACAAAGGTAGTTACTCAACCAACCTTGTTGATTGACAAGTTAGGGTCCGATAAGAATATGTGTAAAGTAATCTAATCACAGTCTCCCAGTTGAGATATTGGTCAAAATTATGAAACCTATAAACGTGGCAGTCCTGATCACATGTCATAATCGCAAGGAGTATAGTTTGAAGTGCCTGAACGCTTTATATTCCCAAGTTGGTATAGATAAAGTTAATATGCAGGTATATCTTGTTGACGATGGCTCGATGGATGGAACTGGGAACGCTGTTCATCGTCTGCATCCTAAAGTTAACGTTTTGCAGGGAAATGGCAGTCTTTTCTGGTCCGGCGGCATGCGGTTAGCGTTTACAGAGGCTATGAAAATGAAGCCCGACTATTACTTTTGGTTGAACGATGATACTTTTCTTCATCCAAATGCGATAAGGTTCTTACTGCAAACAGCTCAGGAAATCATGAAAAGGGAAGGGGTTCATAACATAATTGTTGGCTCCTCCCGCGATCCGGTTTCTGGGCAGCATACTTACGGAGGGAGGATTCGTAAAAATAAAAAGCGGCTGTTGGATTTCCGACCTATAGTGCCTACGAAAGATCCACAGCAATGCGATATGATATGCGGCAATTGTGTTTTGATTCCTGAAAAAGTTGTCCATATCCTTGGCAATATCAGTTCTGATTTTACTCATTCGATGGGAGATACTGATTATGGCCTTCGGGCCAATGCTAATGGGGTACGGATTTGGGTCGCACCAGGCTACCTTGCTGAATGTTCTCGGGGACCTCTACCACTATGCTTTAATCCTAAAATGTCTCTAAAAAAAAGGTTGGATCATTTGCGCACTCCCAAAGGGCTTTTACTTAGGGAGAGGATAATTTTCGCAAAGCGCCACTTGGGAATCAGGTGGCCTTTATATATATTTAAGCTGTACATGCGCGTCCTATTTCCGAATCTATGGGTGCGCTTAGGCAAATGAATTGATTGGGAGCAGTTTTCTGCAACCTGTGATCTGAAACTGGACTCAAAATGCTATCGAAAATCCGTGTTGGCATAATTCAGGAGAGCTTAACTCATTATCGTATCCCAGTATTCAAGAAAATCGCTTCACATCCTTTAATTGATTTTACTCTTGTTCATGGTATGAGTGAGAATGAATCAATTGGGGAAACATCATTGAAAAATGGTGATATGATTATGCCATTTCGCGTAGTGTCAGGCCCCCTTAAAGAATATTGGATATTAGGAAAGCGAGTGCTTTGGCACAAGCCTTCTGTTGAACTCATCAAGAAAGAAGATTTTGATGTAGTTATACATCAATTCGAAACTAAGTTTGCTTCGCTTTGGAAGGTTAAGAGCATCCAACACCGGAAACGCAAAAAGTTCATTCTCTGGGGAATTGGGGGATCTCTCAATCGAACTCCACTCTTAGATCTACTGCGTTATCGAATGGCCTGCATGTCGGATGCGATTGTCTTTTATGGTAAGGCGAACCGCGACCGGTATCTGGAGATGGGGATTGAGCACCAAAAAATGTTTGTGGCCCGCAATTCTATTGACCTTGACCCGATTGACCATGCAATAAGTGAATGGACAGCTGAACGGCTTGGGGCCTTTCGTCGTGAAAAACAGCTGGATAAAGGCTTGGTCTTGTTTACCGTAGGGCGACTCATTGAGCGCAAGAGGTTCGATCTACTAATTAAGGCAGCAAGTCTTATTCGTCCAGACTTCCCGGGTCTGAAAGTCATTATCACTGGGGATGGGCCTGAGGATGGTACATTGCGTGCGCTTACGGGCCGTCTTCAGATGGAGGACAGTGTTTTGTTTACAGGAAGAATCATTGGGGAAGCGGAACTGGCACCCTGGTTTCTCTCCAGTGATCTGGTCGTGGCCCCGGCCCAGGTCGGTCTTTTGGCCACTCAGGCCCACACCTACGGCCGGCCGTTGGTGGCGTGTGATGATCAGCGTATTCAGGGCCCCGAGATCGAAGTGCTGATTCCGGGCAAGACAGGTGCTGTCTATTCTTCGGGCGATGTTCAGGATCTTTCGCGGGTCCTGAAATTATTGCTGACGGATTCGGACAAACGGCGGATATTAGGGAAGGCCGCCATTCAGCGCGTTCACGAGGAGTTCGGCATCCCGAACATGGTGAATGGTTTTTTCCGAGGCATATCCCATGTGACGGGATCCCGGCTGGAGTTATTTGATTAAGCCCGACGGGCGGAAGACGCCCCCGTCCAATATTTCCGG
>JAFDHR010000382.1 GCA_019308645.1 Deltaproteobacteria bacterium | reverse complement strand
TTCGGGTATTTGTTTGAAAGTAAATCCGATATGACCTGGAAAAGAAACCATGTCTTGCCGGATCTGCGCATACCAATGACCGTATCGATTTTGTTCGATAGCCAGGGCAACTTGATATGACGCCGAGTGAAGGCAGGTAGATCCCGCTCGTGAAAATCAGCAATAAGCTGTTCCAGAATCGCTTCCATGAACAAAAGTTATCCTGTTTTCAGAGATAAATCAAGTAATATTTGTCTTTATCTGAGAGACAAATATCATCAAACGGCACATTGATAAAACTGGACATAAATCCGCCTCGAATAAATTTTAAGATCTTGGATTATGTAGACACGTAGTTGCCTTAAATGGAAGATTTTCGGGAAGGGGCAACAGCACTCTCCCTTTTCATTGCGCGCCCATTTTCTAACAATGTCTATAAAACAAAGCCATGCTGCAGAATAATATGACACCCTTAGATTGATTTTGTATCATAATCATTGGATGCTGGTCTCTGCCTTCCCGCCAAATGTTCGCTATCCCAAGCTCAAGCCCTGCCCAACCTGCAGCAGGCAGGAAGGGCGGGGCAGGCATTAGCGGTTTTAGTTTAAATAAATGGATTTTGGATAAAGATCCCTTCTATATATTGTCCATGATTGAGATCCTCTGTAAAAATCGTGGCAACATTTTTGGAATAGGCAGCTGAAACAATCAAGGCATCCCAAAAAGATATTTTATAATCTTCTTCGATTTCGCTCGCTTGAAAAATTATTTGCAGATCATTTATAACCACCTGCCAAGAAAAGTACTCCTTCAATATTTTTCTCGTTGCCATCTTGTTAAGAGGTCGGGCCATTTTCTTTGTCAGTGTCACATAAAATTCCTGAAGAACCTGGGTACTCAATACCCCATTTTTCGACTCCCACAGTTGGTGGATGATTTTTGCAGCCACATTATGTTTACCTCCTGCGTCAAGGTCATGGGCGTAGACGAGAATGTTTGTGTCAAGAAAAATATTATCTCTCATACAGATCCTCGCGCTTCCAGGTTATCTTGCCTCCCAGTCGAAATCCTTTCTTTAGGGTTTGCAAGGCGCTGCGCTTGGCAGCTTCATACTGCTCTTCCCTGTCGATGATCTGCTTTAATTGCTCACTTAGCATTTTACTAATCGAAGTGTCTTCTTGGGCTGCTATTATTTTACCTTTCTTTATTATATCCTTCTCAATGCTTAGAGTAATGTTTTGCTTCATTTTGCCCCTCCCTATTTTATTTCACATAATTTACGTGTAGCACACAATTAGCTTGTTGTAAAGATTTATAATATTAAATGGAAGCTCAACGCATTTAAGGGGCTGGATGTTAATCTGGGTTAACAGTAAAGCCTTCGCGCTTGGCTGCCAGAGTGAGTCTATTGTCAAAACTCATGATCTGCATTCTTGAAGGGTCTTCCTGCGTCGTCACCAAAACTGAGGCAAGCTGCATGGCATCTGCTGCCCTCAACTGATGCACTTGCAAAAGCCGGAGCGCTCTATCTTTTACCTTCGGGAGAGAGACAATCTCAAAAGCTGTATCAAAAAAATCATTCATTCTTTTCTTTGCTGAATCAAAATCGATTTCTCTTAAGCCACCTTCACGAAACCTTCTACACAGAGCACTGAATACCTCAATCTTGCTCATTGTCCAGACCATGACCTCTGGATCAGATTGGAAAGCTCTAATGCACTGTTTTGTCTCTTTTTCAAGCACCAAGAGGGGTACAATTGCTGAGGAATCCCAAAATCTCATCGTCCTTTATTCCTTTCATCCAAAAGCGCATCCAGAACTCCACAGGTGTTCCCTCCAAATGATATCACCTCGTCTATACTCAAAAAACCAGAGGATACCTGGGTCTTCTTGGGCAGCAAAACGATTCCCAAATCATACATCTCTTTTACCCATGAAGATCCTTGTTTGCTGTCAGGCGCATTTCCTACCCCAACAACTCGAGCTAAGGGTGTGCTTCTGTCAACAATTTCAATTTCATCCCCACCCTTAACGAGTCTGAGGTAATGGCTCAACCGATTTTTTATTTCTGTTATGTTAACTCTTATCACGAAATATCCCCCTTTAGACATGCTGATTTGATTACATAAAACATATAGCTATAATAGCCAGATATTAAAGGCCTGTCAAGTCATTAATGAATCATTGTCTTTTCCTCTTATCCGTTTTTAAGGACTATGTGAGATAATATTCAGTAATATATCTTAAGGAATGATAACTACGCAGGTTGTAAGGTTCAAAGGAGTATGTTACCTCTATTTAAATATCTCACCTGTCTCTTTATACCACAACACCAGGTCGAGATGGCTCATGGGTATTTGAACTGCTTTTGAGAATTCCATCATCCTTTTTTCTATTTCAAAATACCTTCCTTTTGATAAATTTTTCTATTTCAAAATACCTTCCTTTTGATAAAGAGCCTGGAATCTCTTTTATCACACCAACAAATTGTAAATTTCTTACTATGTGCCTGTCGAGGATTGCAAGATTCTGCTCGAATCCGATGTTTCTTCAAAGGTCCTTGCTGCCATTGGGAATCCATTTCGATTTAATTCAGCGAGCCAGGTCTTGAAAATGGCCGGCATGGATCTTAATGCGAACCGTAGCGGGAACATCAAGCGGCATTTATCGCCTCATGCAAAAATAAGTACTTCATAAGCTATTACACCAATACACTTAGAGGCCGGGAAAGGGAAAAGGGGATAAAGACCAAGATGAGAGTAAAACTGGCTGCAAAGATGTTGGTGATCGCATGGACTTTAATGAAGAAAAAAGAGCCGTTTGATCCGGCCTACCTCAAAATCAAATTCGGTGAGAGAGCCCGATTATGGGCGTTGGGGCCGTTCAAGGACCTCGGGAGGGACCCTGTATGGATCTTCCAGACCAACCAAGCAATACAAGAGTATTCAATTGCAAGTAATGTCTATTGGCCGGCCCCTGCCCGCCGTCTTTTTGGCGGGACTGAACTTTGCAACTTGGATAAGGCCTGTCTGCGTGCGTTCACGCACAGGCAGGGATGATTGGCAACTGCCTTTGTGTGGTATGCCGGATACTTATAACGTTTATTCTGAGCTTGTCGAAGGAATGAGGTGCTGAGTTCATTGGCAGTGAGAGACTCGCCGAACAAACCAAAAAAGTCCGTTAATGGGCTAAAGGGGAGGTATGCTTAAAATAAGTGGTGCTTTATATCCTATTGATATTACAGCAATTATAGCTTATTCACTTTTTCTCTTGACAGGCGGAATATAGGATGTCCCCAAACTCATGTTTGCTAAGATGTGTCATTTTTCTGGATCTAACGGTTAATAGGCGATTCGCCGGCCTTGCTTAATGTTTCCTCAATTAGTTTATCACTGATTCTGAACTTCTTTATCATAAGTTCATCAACGAGGGGCCGGACTTCATGAATTAGGCCGAGGTTCTTGGCCAAAATGAACAGGCCAGGCAATCCCATTATTTCAAAACCAGCGATGACGGCGCTCTTTCTGGCCTTTTCCTCATCCAGTAATATTAGATCGGCCTTCAGTTCTCTGGCCAAAACCAGAACTTCAGCCTCCCCCCTTTCAAGACTCCCCAGCAGAAAAGCCACCTGTATTTTGTCCTTAACCGGCTTTGCCTCGATCCAGGCGGCTTCTGTTATGATTTCAGACCCGGGTTTTCCTTTGCCCCTTTCCACTACTTCCTTAAAAACCTCTTCAGGGATAAAAACCTTAGAAAAGATTTCTTTGAGTAGGCCTAATTTTCCGATTTTTACCAGCCCAATCAGGATTGTGGAATCACTAACAACAATCATTTTTTGAGCCTTTCCGAGAGGGTATGAGCGATTTCAAACTCCCGTTTCATTTCATCCTGATCATAATCAACAACCGGAACACCATTATCGCTAAGATACTCTATGAAACCCCATTTAGAAAGACCCGAGAGTTCACCCGCCCTCCCCAATGAAAGAACTTTTTCCTTGAAACATTGCAGCGCTAGAAGTTTCCTTGATTCTCCGGCTATTTTTTCCTTAGTCAACCCGGAGGCAGAAAGGGCAAGGTATAGCTCTTCCGGTAAATCTATAACGGCCTGGACATTTCCCATTTTTTTATCCCCCCTTTTACCCAATTTCACGTTCACTTTGATATTTTAACATCTTATGATTAGAAAACTCAAGGAAAAGTGCTTGCTACTAAAATGCCGATATAAGGATTGAAAAAAATTTATATTTTTTCAAATAAAATCGAATACTCGAGATTTCTACAAAAACGATACCGATGAGCTGAAATATTTGGTCTTTGACAGTAAATTCACAACGTACCAAAACCTTGGCAAACTGAACCAAAAAGGGATTAAGTTTTTGACCATACGGAGAAGAGGCAAGAATATCGTTGAAGAGCTTAATAAGAAACCCGCTTCAGCATGGAAGAAGATCAGGGTCCCCATGGCAGACGGGAAAGAAAGGATCTTAAGAGTTATTGATGAAAATGTGTCCCTGAGAGATTATGGGGATAAGATAAGACAGATCTCAATTACCGGTCATGGCAAGATAAAACCTGCTCTAATTATCACAAATGATTTTAGTCGGCCTTTAAGTGAGATGGTTAGAAAATATACTCGGCGATGGATTGTTGAAAAAGGTATCTCAGAGCAAATTGAGTTCTTCCATCTTAATAGGGTTTCCTCCCCAATGGTCATTAAAATCGATTTTGATCTTACCATGTCTATTCTCGCCCATAATCTAATTTGTCTCTTCGCCTGGGATCTGCCAGGATACTCACATAGTACAGACTTCACTCTTTTTAATAAGTTTTTTTCTATGAGTGGCAGTGTTGAGATAAAATCAGATGAGATTCTAGTTAAAATGAAGAAAAAGAGAAATTTACCTGCGCTACTTACCGTGATGGAACCATTTCAAAGAAAGACTATTTCTATTTTGGGAAATCGAAAACTAATATTAACCGGTGATACAACTTCATGATTTCTGTAATCATTGATACAGGAAAATACGACTCAAAAAATGCTGGAATTTAGGGGTTCTTTTGTTACCATGAAAATCTATGATCATTATAAAATAGTTATCCTTAACAATTTTCTCCCCTTTTCTAACTGCATATGCGATCCCTGGTTGGCTCATATTTAAGCGTTTCGCCATCCGGGTCCCTTCTACTCCCAACTCCCTTATCCGCAATAGCAAAACACACTTCTTGCTTCCGCTCGAACCTTTTGCCTGCTTTTTGAGTATAAATTCCCTTTCTCAATCCTATAAAGATATAATACCCTTTGTTCAAGCCCTTCAATAGTATATCCACGACTTGTAATAGCTCAATAAGCTGATGTATAACCCCGGGGAAATCTAATCTGGTTAATCCTGGCATAGGAATATAGATAATAAACTGGTCCCATCATCTCAGGTTATTTATTTACTCAAGTTTCGCACCCCTAAATAAAACTTAAAGAGATGAGAAATCACTATTTTGTGTATTTTTAAATGGTAATGGACTCCATTTTGTGGTATGTTAACTTATTGATAATACAC
>JAFDHR010000381.1 GCA_019308645.1 Deltaproteobacteria bacterium | reverse complement strand
GATAGAGTAGATAGGGAGATCGATCAATTAATTGATACAGGTGTTTATCTTAAAAAAGCAGCGTGATAAAACTTGACATAAATTTTAAGATCTTGGGTTATATAGACACCTAGATGACATCATGGTGATTAAAGGAGATCGAGAAGACTTTGAAGTCAAAATAGATTACAAGCTTTCTCGATTTCTGGATCCCAAAATGGATCGACCCGGACCCATGCTTAAGAAACTTCTAACCTGCCATCCAGATATCATCAACCAGCGGCCCTTAGATTTCAGAAGCGATATCTGGTCTTTGGGCAAAATTTTCGTGGAACTACTTACCGCAGACTTTGAAACCAATGATTTTCTGACCAAAATAGACACAATGCCATTGCCCCAAAAGGTTGCGGTTTTGTTCAAAATTATGCTGGCCGAGGACCCGGATCTCCGGCCCCGCTCAATGGCGGAGGTGGTTGAAACCCTGTCACAGGTTAGTGATGAAGAGATTGAAACGGCCAAACAAAGTCGACTCGAATCGGCCCCGGCACCAGTGAAGCAGATTAAAGGGCTTAAAAAAAGGATAATCCTGTTGGTGGTTATGGTGACCGTGTTGGGCCTTTTGCTCGGAGGTCTGGCCTGGTATTACTTCAGCTTCAAAGAAAGGGATAGCGAGGCCATACTTGTAGATTACGCCAATCAATATGCCAGTTCAGTGGCCTTCATAGTGGTTGATTATCGACTGCATGATGGGGAATCCGTTGCTTATCACAATCGGACCGAGGGTACTGCCTTTCTCGTGGATAAGGACGGTTACCTGTTGACTAGCCGCCATGTGGCCTGTCCGTGGCTGGAAGACAGTAATCTTTATGTAGTCATCAATATGCTCAGGCAATATCAGCGACCGCTCCGTTTAGGATATCGGGTGTTTTTATGGTTTGAAGGGCAAAAAGCCTTCAATCGGTAGCCTGATTTGTCAGGCAGCACCGATCTGGAAGACATCTACTTTCTTGATTCGGCTTACGGCACGGACGGAAGCCGGCGCCTGATCATTTCCGGAGTTGCTAAGCCCCCGGCTAAAACCTGGCAGCTGGTCAAATCTCCCCTTAAAGATGACTTTGCTGTACTTAAAATCGATCATGTGCCCGAGGGGCTTAAACCTCTGCCCCTGGATATTAATATGGATCCTCTGAAAATCCCCAAGCTTTCCCCTGTCATTGCCCTAGGCTTTCCCCTTGGAAGCCGAACCCAGGAAACTACGGTCAATGTTAGTGTAACCCAAGGTCACGTGCGTCGTACTTTTGAAAACATGCTCCAAGTTGACACCTCTATCCATAGTGGCAACAGTGGCGGGCCGATAATAGATATTCGCGGCAAGGTCATCGGCATTGCCTCAGGTGTGGCTATGGGATGGGCAGTCGGGCCGGTGCCAATAGCTACCCCCCTGTCGGACATTGGGATGATCCTGCCTATTACAAAGGCTGTAGATTTCATTCAGGAGTTGAAGGCCGGACAGATCAAGTGGAATGGGATTCTAGATCTATCTCTTGACACCAAACTGAAACAAATCACTGATAAAGCTAAACAGGGTAAATGGGCCGATGCCAAAGCTATGGCTGATAAGGAACTCCGTCTTAGCCTTGACCCCACATTGGTAATGGCGGCCGGAATGATGCACTTTTGTGCCGGGGATAACAATGGCGCCAGGAAACTCTTCGGTCAAGCTTTATCCATGGATGATGAAAATAGCAAGGCAAAGCTGATGCTTTCCATTATCGATTGGCTGACCGGCAAATCTCATGTAAGCACTTACTACCAAGAATTACTGGCTTTGGATTGGCGATCACCGACCGAATTTTTAGGTCACTTGGTCAAGGTTCTGGAAGGAATGGTTGATGAGGAATCAGCCCTCAAAGGTGGGTATACCGATGGTGAAAAGAGCTGGCTTCATTACGTTGTCGGTCTTATCCGGGCTAAACTGGGGGACCTGGCAGATTCGGAGAAGTTACTAAAAAAAGCTGTCTTAGCGGCCGATATCAATGACTGGTTGTTCTTTCTGGCCCTCGCAGAGCTGGAAAAGGTGCAGAATCAGAGATTGGATGCTTTACATAACAAACCCGAAAGGACTGAGTATAGGGTTGAAATTGAAGCCTTTACCAATACAATAGACAAAAATTATGCAGCCAAGTCAGAACAACGGAACACTTTAGCCCCCTTATTGCTAATCTCAAACAGGAGTCCATTAGCTCAGAGGACAAGCAAAGTGTTTTGGAACAGATCCTTAAAAATGACCGCAAAAATGGGGAAATCTTGCGAGGGTTGGCTTTCTACAGCGCAATGAATGAAAAATTCGAATGCGCCCTTGAATACGCCCGGACTTTTCTTAAAATCAGGGGCCGGGAAAATGCGGGACGGTTAAGTGTTGGATTGTTGGAGGTCGAGGTTCTACACAATATGGGACGGATGGAGGAGGCAAAGGCCAGTCTCGAAGGCTATTGCCGCCGCATAAAGGACCTGTGGTACCTGGCAATCAGCGATTACTTATTTGGCAAGCAGATCGAGCAATCCCTGTCAGAGAAAGCAGAAGAAAGCCCCGAAAATCTTGTTGTCTGGCATACAGCGCTGGGATTCTGGGCAGAGGGCTCTGGGGACAAAAAGAAAGCTATCAATCACTACAAAGAAGCTCTTGGCACGTACATGGATACCATGATCGAATACGATTTTGCCAAAGAGCGCATCAAGCGGTTAAGAAGGCCTTCATAAACGTTTCATATCTAAGTTTATCGACATTGTCAAGTTCATTCAGAAACAACGTCTCCCTTTCGCTGTCGAGAAAACTGGACTCAGGCATTATGATACTGCCCTGGCAACAAGTTTGTAATCAACTTTGGGGTGGAGATATCATCTGATTCAGAATCCGTTACCTCTCCTAA
>JAFDHR010000021.1 GCA_019308645.1 Deltaproteobacteria bacterium | reverse complement strand
AATAGTTAACCATCTTTGCTTCATGTTTACACAAACCCTGGGGGGAAACTTAGCCAGTCTTTGCACAATGTGGGGTTATAATCAATGGTAATTCTTTTATCGAATATTCAGTGCGTCCCCCTTCACTTGACAATATCTTTTAATTAGTTTAATAATTCACGCTATGAATAAACAGAACAAATTCAATCAGGATGTAGCATATTATCTCTTGCGGGAGATTGCCTCAAAAAGTGAATTTACTCAACTTGAACTGTCCCGAAAGATTGGGGTAAGTGTAGGCAAGGTCAATTATGTTCTATCTGCTCTTGTCCAAAAGGGCATTGTCAAGATGGAGAATTTCAAACAGAGTAAGAGCAAGAAAGGCTATCTCTATCTTCTCACCCCTGATGGAATAAAGGAGAAAAAAGTCATAACTCTTAACTTTATCAGACGGAAGATGAAAGAGTATAAGAGGTTAGAGCGAGAGATTGAAAAAGCAAGGCAGGAGATTGTAGAAGAGGTTGCCTGATTCCGATTCTGGACCACAAAACCTCTGATGTTTTAAACAAAAAAGCAATAATTATAATTGGTTAGGTTTTATTTTGCTATGTAACTCAAGGGGCGGAGCTGTATCAAACTGAGAAGTATCCAAATGAAAGTGACGATGGGCCAACGGCCCCTATTCCTTCACTGGGCCATTTAACGAATACTTTCAGTGATTATCAAAAGTAAGTCAAACGAAGATTTGACCCCCAAATTTATCCATTTAAAGGCATAAAGATGGATATAGAAGCGATTCGTGCAAAGGTTAGGACTGGGAAGTATATTATTTCCTTTACCCACACTGAGAAAGTGAGGCTACGAAAAATTGAAGCTGAAGAGATTGAAGAAGCTATATGTAATGGAACGATTATCGAGCCATATCCTGATGATCCAAGAGGAGCAAGTTGCTTAGTCTTAGGCTTTGCAACTCAGGATAGACCCTTACATGTCATTTGTGGTAGATTAGAAGAGGATGAAGTCCTTATCATAACTGCCTATGAACCCGATCTCAAAGAGTGGGAGGCAGATTGGAAAACGAGAAAGAAGGGAGATTAAGAATGCTTGATAAATGTTACTTTTGCAAGGCCAAGGTAGTCGAGCAACAGATTACCATCGACTATCGCTGGGGGGATACTCTGGTAGTTATTAAAGATGTTCCGGCAGGGGTTTGCCAGCAGTGCGGAGAGAAATACCTGGCAAGTGGTGTTTATAAGGGACTGGAAAGGCTGGCAAAAAGTAAAAGCCACTTGATGGGCAAGATGACTGTTGATATTTTAGCCTTTGAAGCAAGCGCTGCTGCGTAGTCTTTCAAGAGTATACTTGACCATTTGCTCATACTGGCTACCTACCACTTACTTCATAATGCATGCTTAGAAATGCTCTATTTTCTCTATGCCCTTTGCGCCATGTTTACCCCGTGAAATGCGGAGCTTATTTAACTGGGGCGCCCTGCGTTTTGCAGCCAGGAAATTTATTTAGTTATTTAAGAGCGTCCCTCTTTAGATACCTTTCTAAAATTCCTTTTATTAATCGAATCGTACGCACTACCTGGAAAAAGCATTGGGAAATCATAGTTACTGTAATAATAGCCTTGTTCGTCTCTCTTGTGATTATACCATGGTTAATGAAGTAGGATGGGAGTTAAAAACCATCCCCCGGTGATAAAGAAATATATGAGTATTTACTATAAAGCCAGAAGGCAACAACGACCCCAATCATATAGTGGGGCCAACGGAGTTAGGAGCATTCAGAACGATGTCCCCAATTATAACATAAAAGGAAGGACCTGACCCCATTTATATTTGCATTCGTCATTTCCTTAAATCTTTAGAGGATATTTACTTAGTTATGCCCGTCCCCCTCTTCATATATGTCAGCCAACAGCTTAGCAATTAATTTCCCCCAGAAAGGCTAAAATGAATCTCTCAAACAAAACAATCCTCATCACCGGCGCCGATGGTTTCATCGGCTCGCATCTCACTGAAATGCTGGTAAAGCAATGCACAAAAGTCAAAGCCTTAAGCTACTATAATTCCTTCAACTACTGGGGATGGTTAGAAGATATTAATTGTTTGAATGATATAGAAGTGCTCACTGGCGATGTTCGTGATCCCCACTACTGCAATCACATTACCAAAGGCGTGGATATTGTGTTTCATCTGGCGGCTCTAATTGCTATACCCTATTCGTATGTTGCGCCGGACAGTTATGTGGATACCAATATCAAAGGGACACTGAATATTTGTCAGGGTGCACTTGATAACGGGTGTGAACGTGTGATCCATACATCCACATCCGAGGTCTATGGCACAGCCCAATATGTTCCCATTGATGAAAAACATCCATTGCAGCCTCAATCGCCCTACAGTGCTTCAAAAATCGGCGCTGATGCAATGGCAAAAAGTTTTTTCAATGCTTTTGAGCTACCCTTGACCATAGCACGGCCCTTTAATACCTATGGCCCGCGTCAATCAGCCCGGGCGGTTATCCCGACAATCATTACCCAGATTGCAAGTGGCAAACGAATAATAAATCTTGGTAATCTTACCCCAACAAGAGATCTTAGCTATGTGGAAGATACATGCCGCGGATTTATTGCGCTTGCAGAATGCGATAAGGCAGTTGGAGATACAGTAAACATTGGGTCCAATTCCGAAATTTCCATAGGCGACGTGTTTAATCTCATCAAAGAAATGATGCAGTCCAATGTAGAAGTAATCAAAGATGACGAGCGTCTTCGCCCTGAAAAATCAGAGGTGTATCGTTTGTGGTGTGATATAAAAAAAATTAGAGATCTGACAGGTTTTAAGCCCAAATATTCAATAAAAGAGGGGCTTAAAAAGACAATTGACTGGTTTACAAACCCTGATAATCTGCGTAAGTATAAAACAGATATCTATAACGTATAACTGAGCCACAGAATCAAAGCTCAAAGCTCAAAGCCAAAAGCCAATGAGTGAAAAAAAATTAAGATTATATTTGGATATGTGTGTTTTCAATAGACCATTTGATGATCAGAGCCAGCCAAAGATAATGATCGAAGCTCAGATTTTCATTATGTTGATGGCAATGATATCAGAAGGCCTGTTTAATCTGGTCAATTCCTTTGCGCTAGAATACGAAAACAGCAAGAATCCTAATGTGGAAAACATGATGAAGATATCTGATTTTTTGGAATACTCTACAGATTATATACATTATTCTGAAGATATTTTGGACAGATCCCTGGAATTTGAGAAATGGGGACTGTCCGGCATGGATGCTGTACATATTGCATGTGCTGAAAAAGCAAAGGCAGATTTTTTTGTAACCTGTGATGACAGACTTATCAAGAAACTCCAAAGAGTTGATGATATGGAAATTGCGTGTTACAATATAATTGATTTTATGTCCAAGGAGGTTTTTAAAAAATGACTAAATTGAATGAACAGACCCCTGCTGAGATTAGAAGAGCAGGCTGGGATGCATTGAGAGAGAAATTAGGCCTGGCCGGTACTTTAAAATTTATTCTTGAATATGATCGTGGCGAGGGCAATTATACTGAATTGCGCAGGAAATTATTTAAAGACAAAACAGTCAGGGATATTATTCAAGACATGAAGAAAGATCGCATAATCTGATTTTCTTAATTCCTTTCACCTTCAATCTTCCAGCTTTGACCTTTGCGCTTTGAGCTTTCACCTTCGAGCTTAAATTTATGACAAATAAAACATCAAAAATATCCATGGAGGTTATTAATTTCATCAAATCTCTCTACCCTGATGAGAGCCCCGTGCCGCTGCACGCGCCCCGGTTTATCGGCAACGAAAAGAAATACGTAGTTGATGCAATTGACTCCACCTTTGTTTCTTCAGTCGGCAAATATGTCGACCGTTTTGAGGAAATGATCTGGCGGCAAGGGAAGTCACATTGTGGTGTTTTACGTTTGGAAAACTTGCCACGATCCGAGAGAAAAGCTCTTTAGAGAAAAGCTCTTTTACATGATGTATTGGATCGTCATAGCCGTGATTTGGAATCCGGATCAATTGTAATTGCTTTAAGTACTAAATTCCGTGTCCGAAAACCCCGTTAAGCAAAAGGTGGCATGTCCTCTACTCTTTGCTCATTTCGAAATTAAAAAAGTTATGCAATCTCTGCACGAGCGTCCCCCTTTATGGGATGTCCCCCATTACAACAATGCTTGATACGACCAGAAAAACGCAGAAGTGGATACTCGTGGCCGGAGCCCGGCCCAATTTCATGAAAATTGCTCCGCTGATAAGGGCTATTCACGCATTCAACGACCTTAATGACGGTGTTATTAACCCGCTTCTAGTTCATACCGGGCAGCATTATGATGCGAATATGTCGGACGCGTTTTTTAAGGATCTTGGTCTGCCTGAGCCTGATATCAATTTGGAAATCGGTTCGGGGAGTCACGGAGAGCAGACAGGACGCGTTCTGATTGAGTTTGAGAAGGTCCTTTTTCGTGAAGAGCCGGATCTGGTCATAGTAGTGGGAGACATAAACTCTACAGTTGCATGCACGCTTGCGGCAGTCAAATTGCATATACGTGTAGCCCACGTTGAAGCGGGACTCCGCAGTTTCGACAGGCAAATGCCTGAAGAGATCAACAGGATTGTAACGGATGCGCTCTCTGATTATCTCTTTACTCCTTCGGAGGATGGCGATGAGAATTTATTGAAAGAAGGTATTCCACAGGAGAAGATTTATCTGGTTGGTGATATTATGGTGGACAGTCTGTTGTTTAACCTGAAACAGGCCACAAAAACAGACATTCTTGAACGTTTAGGACTTCAACGAAAGTCACTCACTGACCACTGTCAACGAACCACTGACTACTGTCTTTTAACTCTGCATCGTCCCAGCAACGTGGACAACAAACAATCTCTTACCCGCATTGTTCATGGGCTGCTTCAAGTGAGCAGTAAAATCCCTGTCATTTTCCCAATGCATCCAAGGACACAAAAGCAGATAAGAATGTTCGGACTGGAGTCAGATTTTGTATTCCACCGGTCACCTGATTTGAGGCCTGAAGATCATTATGACAGCCAGGGGCTTAAAAGAAAGATCCATTCTTTTGATCCTGTTGGATACCTCGATTTTCTGAATCTCATGGCTAATGCAAAGCTTGTTTTGACCGATTCTGGAGGGATTCAGGAGGAAACAACTGTCTTGGATATACCATGCGTTACTTTAAGGGATACAACGGAACGTCCTATCACATTGACTGAGGGGACAAATGTTTTAGTAAAAGATGATCCAAAAAAGATTGGCGAAGAAGCGTTAAAGATTCTGGATGGCAACAGGAGAAAAGGGAAATGTCCATCTCTTTGGGACGGACATACAGCGGAAAGGATCGTAAAGATACTTGCTGAGAAGGGAAAGACGCGAAATATCGGGACAGAAAAGGACAAATGAGAATTGTTCCCTGATTTTGGACATCCAGTTTGACTTACAAAAATATTTGAAAATCATCAAAAATTTGGCCACTGTAGATGAAAGAGCCTACCGAAGAAGCTGTATATAATTATTTAACCCATCTCCTTTGCTGGTTAGAAAGCAACGGGTGGGCAGGTTGGGACCCCTATGATATCTGGGATAACCGAATTGGTATGTGGATGGCCAAACGGGAAAATATCTGTCAGCGCATTGCCAACGGCTTGACATCCCGCGCGGAAGAGTTTTTCCCTGTTTCTTTGCGCAAGATGTTAAGAGTTAAGCCCCGTGTAAATGCCAAGGCCATGGGTCTATTTGCGGCCGGATTTTTACAGTTAGAGGCATCAGGGAATGTTCCATGCCTGATAAATGGCGAACCAGGATATACTTCATGTTTTCGTTGGTTAGAGAAGCACAAGGTTGTTCGATTTGGAGGTTGTGGCTGGGGGTATCCGTTTGACTGGAGAAGCAGAATTTTGATTCCGAAGGATACCCCAACGGTTGTAAATTCGGCTATTATTGGGGATGCGTACTGGCTTAAATATAAGTATCATAACGACAAGGAAGCTCTATTTCAATGTGAAAATATCTGCCAGTTTATTATGACTGGGCTTAATAGGTGCGGGTATAAGGAAAAAGGGGCTTTCTGTTTTTCATATACTCCGATTGACAAATTTCAGGTGCACAATGCCAATCTTTTTGGTGCGGAATTTCTTGTCCGCATCGGTATGGAAACAGGGCGTGATGATTGGGTTGAAACAGGCCTTGCTGCCGCAAATTTTTCACTATCTGAAATTCGTGAGGACGGCACCCTAAACTATTGGTCCAATGAGCAGGTTGAGGGACTTCAACAGGATACATATCACAGCGGTTTTGAGATTCGAGCCCTTGACGGTATTGCCTGCCTGACAGGTGATAAAAGGTTTCGTAAAGCCGCTGATAAGTATTTTCGCACATGGATCAATGATTTTTTTTTTCAAAAGAGGGTGCTCCTTGCTTTAGTCGCGGGCAAACCAATGTTATAGAGGTGCACAGTTGCGCTGAAGGACTGTTATGCGCGGCAAAGATGTTTGAATCAGGGAATTTTTCTAAAGAGTTGTTTTTCAAACATGTCAAAGGTGTATTGTCCGCGGCGGCAAAATTATGGGTAAACAAGTCACAGGACCAAGGGTACTTTTCCTCCAAGCACTATAAAAGGTTTGGCTTGGGCATAAAAGTTGATATACCATATATCCGCTGGGGTCAGGCATGGATGCTTAATGCTCTGGCAGCTGTATATACAACCTATAAAAGAGGAAAGAAATAAGAGAGAAAGATAGTTATGAAACAGGTTTTTTTCAATTCCTCACAACTTCCTGAAGTCCACGATGTTGACGCTCCCTTTTGCGGAGATAAAGATATCCTTATTGCAGTGAAGAAATCACTTATAAGCACAGGGACTGAAACTGCTGGATATGATTCAGGGAATATTTTTTCCCGCGGAGTTCAGAATCCCTCGGCAATTAAAAGTGTTATGAACTCAGTCAAAAAACAGGGTATTTATAGAACATATGAAAAGATCAAGGCAAAAAGCAAGGAATTGATCGTGCGTGGTTACAGTGGCTCAGGTACTGTCGTGAAAATTGGAAAAGATGTAAATGGTTTTTCCATTGGAGATCGAGTTGCTTATGCCGGCGCGCCGCATGCAGATTGGGTCGTTGTAAACGAAAATCTTGTGGCGCGGATTCCGGAAGGGGTCAGCTTTTCAGAAGCAGCATTTGGCGCACTTGGGTGTATCGCAATGCATGGCGTGCGTTTGGGTGAACCTTCCCTTGGAGAAACATGTGCAGTGCTCGGCCTTGGTCTTGTAGGCCTGTTAGTAGCTCAGCTGGCCAGGGCATCTGGGCTTAGAGTTCTATGTATGGAACCAAACCATCATCGCATAGATATAGCCCTTAAGTTAGGTTTTCCTGATGTCATAGATCCAACAGTGGAAGATGATCTTGCAAAAACCTTACATTTCTTCAGCGGTGGTTCCGGTGTAGATGTCATGTATCTGTGCGCAGGCATCAAGGATAGCTCCATAACAAACGAAGCATTGTCCTGTTGTCGTGATAGAGGACGGGTAATAATGATAGGCGATATGGGGCTTGAACTTGACAGGTCTCCACTCTTTCAAAAAGAACTCAGCTTCAAAGTCAGTCGATCTTATGGACCGGGGCGATATGATGTAAACTATGAAACGAAAGGATTGGATTACCCTATTGGTTATGTTAGGTGGACTGAACAGAGGAATTTATATCTTTTCTTGGAGATGATTCAGAGGGGATCTATTCGTGTAAAAGAGATGATCTCCACTGAGTTTCCAATTGAAAATGCACCTGATGCATATCGATTGCTTGTCGAGGAAAGCGCCAAAACACTTGCTGTGTTACTTGCTTATCAAGAAAGGAAACCAGAAATACAAACATTTGACTCGTCTCCACGTGTCTCCTTCAAACGAACCAAAAAAGAGGTGTTATCTATAGGTGTCATTGGATGCGGTTCATTTGTGCAAAATAATCTATTGCCCAATTTCCATACACTCGGGGCAAAGTTGTATGGTGTTGCAAACAGGACGACGAAGGAATTTTCTAAAATAAGGGCAATCTACGCGCCAGAGGTTACTACCACCAACCCTGAGGAAATAATCAAAGATCCTAATGTCGACGCCTTCATTATTGCCACACACCACAATACCCATGCGTCTCTTGCAAAAGCGGTATTAGAGCAGGATAAGCCGGTCTATGTGGAAAAGCCTTTAGCTCTCACACTATCTGATACCGAGACCCTGGCAAAACTTGTGAGAGAGCAAAAAGGTCTTCTTACGATAGGGTTTAACCGCCGTTGCGCACCTTCTGTTGTGACATTAAAGAAAATGTTGTTGAAATCTCCAAGACCGCGACAATTTTTATATCGTATAAATGCACCTGTTATGCCTGCCGACCACTGGACTCTGGATACTGAAGTGGGAGGCGGAAGGTTGATTGGCGAAGGGTGTCACTTTATAGATATGATATGTTACTTGGCTGATAGTGAAGTCTTAAAGGTTGAAGGCGGTTTCCTTGGGAGTAGTTCTCCGCTGAATTCTTCAAAAGACAATTTTTCAATCATCATGTGTTTTGAAAATGGTGATATTGGGACAGTGGTTTATTCAGGCCAGGGAAATGCGAAATACGGCAAAGAGCTTTTGGAAGTATACACTGGGGGTCGCGTTTTTGTTATTGACGATTTTAATAGTTTCAGAGGATACGGTATATCTATACCACCCCTAGAGCTAAAGCGAACAGATAAAGGCTTCAAGGCTCATCTGGGAAATTTCTTTTCTGCTGTTCGGGGTGAAGCAGAGTTGGTAACAACCATAGATGATTGGCTAAGAGTTGCAATGATTATTGATAAATTTGGTGGTGTATTACCTTAGAAAATATGAATTAATTCAATTTCAATTATCGTCAATTAATTCTTAAAGATGGATGGTGTCGATATACGATTAAGAAATAAGAAAACACTCATCACCGGGGCAGATGGTTTCATTGGCTCGCATCTCACTGAAATGCTTGTAAAGCATGGGGCAAAAGTCAAAGCCTTGAGCTATTATAATTCCTTTAACTATTGGGGATGGCTGGAGGATATTGATTGCTTGAACGATATAGAAGTGCTCACTGGTGATGTGCGGGATCCACATTATTGCAAGCATATAACAAAAGATACGGATATCATCTTTCACCTTGCGGCTCTAATTGCAATACCATATTCTTATATCGCACCGGCAAGTTATATGGATACCAACATCAAAGGGACACTGAATATTTGTCAGGGTGCACTTGATAATGGGTGTGAACGAGTGATCCATACATCGACATCTGAAGTCTACGGCACAGCCCAATATGTTCCCATTGACGAAAAACACCCATTACAGCCACAGTCGCCATATAGTGCTTCAAAGATCGGTGCCGACGCAATGGCCGAAAGCTTTCACAATGCCTTTGATTTGCCAGTAACAATCGCGCGGCCCTTTAATACCTATGGCCCACGTCAATCAGCTCGGGCGGTTGTCCCGACCATCATTACCCAGATTGCAAGTGGCAAAAAGGTAATAAATCTTGGTAATCTTACCCCAACACGGGATCTTAGCTATGTGGAAGATATATGCCGGGGCTTTATCGCTCTTGCAGAATGCAATAAGGCAATTGGAGAGACAGTAAATATTGGTTCCAATTCCGAAATGTCCATAGGCGACGTGTTTAATCTCATCAAAGAAATGATGCAGTCCAAGGTAGAAGTAATCAAAGATGACGAGCGTCTTCGCCCTGAAAAATCAGAGGTGTATCGTTTGTGGTGTGATAATAAAAAAATTAGAGATCTGACAGGTTTTGAGCCCAAGTATTCAATAAAAGAGGGATTTGAAAAGACGATTGCCTGGTTCGCAAATCCTGAAAATCTGAAAAAATATAAAACGAATATATATAATGTGTGATCGAGCTCGTCGCATAGTAGCTCAAAGCTGAAAGCGATATGATTAATAAAAAAGCATCAAAAATATTCACGGAGGTTATTAATTTCATCAAATCCCTCTACCCTGATGAGAGCCCCGTGCCGCTGCACGCGCCCCGGTTTATCGGAAATGAAAAGAAATACGTTGTTGATGCTATTGACTCCACCTTCGTCTCTTCAGTCGGCAAATATGTCGACCATTTTGAGGAAATGATTTGTAAAATCACGGGCGCAAAATATGCTGTAGCCACGGTTAACGGCACTTGCGCCCTGCATATTGCCCTGGAACTGGCGGGTGTTCAGCCGGGTGATGAGGTAATTACCCAGCCTTTGAGCTTTGTGGCAACGGCCAATTCCATTGCGCACTGCGGGGCAAGGCCCATATTCCTCGATGTTGAGCGGGAGACATTAGGGCTTGGTCCCACCGCTCTAAAAGGTTTCCTGCAAGCCCATGCGGGTATAAGAGAAAATACCTGTTACAATAAGGCAACCGGCAAACGGATCATGGCCTGTGTCCCTATGCATACCTTTAGTCATCCCTGCCGGATTGATGCCATTGCTGATATTTGTGCACGCTATAATATCGCCCTGATTGAAGATGCTGCCGAATCACTCGGGAGCACTTACAAAGATAAGCACACAGGTACCTTCGGG
This sequence comes from Deltaproteobacteria bacterium, assembly GCA_019308645.1. Next base: position 8,038 of record JAFDHR010000021.1, on the reverse strand, counting down.
CTATTTGGCATATACAGTTTTAATGGCAATAAAACAGTTACCTGCGGAGGCGGCGGAGCCATTGTTACCAATGATGAAGCTCTTGCAAAAAAGGCAAAACACATAACCACAACGGCCAAACTGCCCCACCCATACGAATATGTCCATGATATGATCGGGTACAATTATCGGCTGCCAAATCTAAACGCAGCCATTGCATGCGCGCAACTGGAACAACTGAACGCCTTTGTAGAAAACAAGCGGGAACTGGCGAGACGCTACCAGGAATTTTTTGAATCCCTTGATATTCCCTTTATCAAAGAACCCGAACATGCCCGGTCAAATTACTGGCTGAATGCCATCATTCTACCCGACAGAAAAACACGGGATGTGTTTTTAAAAGCAACAAACGAGGCAGGTGTCATGACCCGCCCCACCTGGAGGCTAATGAACAAGCTGGAAATGTATAAAGATTGCCAGACTGATGATTTGGCAAACGCACAGTGGCTGGAAGATCGTGTGGTGAATATTCCGAGTAGTGTGAGGATATGAAAAATAATAATAAGTTAACTGATAAAAAGAGAGAGTGTAAAGCAAAGCTTCTCAGGGGAAAGTCAGTTGAGAAGATAAAAATAGGTTATTTTGCGGATGGCCCTTGGGCGCATGAGGCTTTTTTATGTATCAACGCTGATCCATCTTTTGAAATAGAATTTATATGTGCTCGTTTCGACAAACCAGATCAAAAGCTTAAACAATTTGCAGATGAAAATAGCATCGCTTTCTACGTCCATTCCAACATAAATTCAGATGAATTTAGGAACATTATTTTACATTATGATTGTGATATATTTGTTTCCATGTCATTCAATCAGATATTCAAAGCGCCTATTATCAATTTACCACCAATGAAAACAATTAACTGCCATGCAGGCGCGTTGCCCTTTTACAGAGGCCGAAATATACTAAACTGGGCGCTTATAAATGATGAAAAATTTTTTGGTATTACAGCGCACTACATTGATGAAGGCATAGACACCGGGAATATAATTTTACAAAGGTACTGCGAAATTAACGACGATGATAATTATGCCACCCTCCTTGATAAGGCGTATACAAAATGTGCTGAAGTTTTGTATGATGGCCTCAAGATTTTACAGGGATATGAAATAGAGCCAATAAAACAGTCCACAATTCACCCGATAGGTTTCTATTGCGGGCAGCGAAAAGAAGGCGATGAGATCATTGATTGGAATCAGACAAGCCGCGAAGTTTTTAACTTTATACGCGCCATTTGTAAACCAGGACCGATGGCGAGAAGTTTTGTTGGCCAATCGGAGATAAGAATAAATAAGGCTCAATTTGTTGAGAATGCGCCTTGCTATAAGGGAATGCACGGACACGTCATTGGAAAATATAAAGGCGGATTTATAGTTAAGACAAAAGATTCCTTTATTAAGCTCGTAGAATATGAGTGCCCTCAGAAAATAAAAGTTGGGGATCGGTTACAAACTAATGATGATGGATACCGCAATATTTAGTGTTTCTTACCCTGGTGTGGAGCCATATATTCCTGATTTTTTACATTCACTGTCCAAACAAACAGACAAAAACTTTGAGCTTTTTTTATTAAATGATGGTCTTCCTGATATTGGGCGATTTTTAGAAGGAATTGATTTTTCTGTTAAGGTGTTAGAAAAAACCGGTCATCCGGCGGCATTGAGAAAAGCAGGTATTCAATGGGCTATCTCTGAAGGTGCCGAATTAATCATCTTTGCGGATACTGATGATTATTTTGCAGATAACCACATTGAAATATCCAAAAAAATGATGGTTGAGCATGATGTAGTATGTAACGAAATTTTATTGACTGGGCACAAATTCCCTCAGCCTGTTCCTATGCTTGGAGGGTTATTTCAAGATGGAATGGAGATTACCGCAAAAGATATTATGAATGGCAATTGTCTGGGGCTCAGTAACAGCTCGATACGAGTAGATAAAATATCTGAATTAATGTCGGAAATACCGGATGATATCATTGCTTTCGATTGGACCTTTTTTACTCTATGTCTTCACGCTGGTGTGAAGGCAATATTTACGAACAATACCCAAACCTACTACAGGCAACATGGTAATAATATCGCTTCACCCTGTTCTTTTTCAGAAGAGCAAATTCTGCGGGGCGTCAAGGTAAAGCGTGATCATTATAAGTTTCTTTCAAAGCATTATGATGGATATATTAAATTATCAAAGGAGTTTGAAAGGTTATATTCAGAATTGCAATCAGATGTTTTACTTAAAGACAATTATTGTAAAGCAATACGCATAAATGCCACTGACGTGTCGATGTGGTGGGAACCAATTAAGACATTAGAGGAGTTACGGTTATGAAGTTGGGTGATAAAGAAGTTAAAGATTTTGGCGTACCCTATATAATTGCAGAGATCGGGGCTAATCATAACGGTGACATGGATTTGGCCAGGAAAATGATTGATTCAGCGAAGGCCTGCGGTTGTGATGCGGTAAAATTTCAGTCATGGACGCCAGACTCTCTGGTTGCTCAAGAAGAGTATGATAGAAACCAGCAATATGATGATTCGCCCAAGAAACATTTTGGTTCGTTAAAAGAGATGGTGGAGAAATATTATCTACGCCCTGATCAGCACATAGAACTAAAAGAATATTGCGATAACGCTGAAATAACATTTTTCTCTACGCCATTTTCAATTGAAGAAGCTGATTTTCTTGAAGAATTGAAAGTGCCGTTCTATAAAATTGCGTCCATGGATGTAAACAATCTGATGCTTCTTAAAAATGTAGCCAAAAAAAATAAACCGATTATATTGTCAACCGGAATGGCCACGTTAGCTGAGATCGAAAACGCTGTAAAGACAATAGAGTCTGAAGGAAATCATCAGATCATATTACTCCACTGCATTGCCATATATCCACCTGCGTATGAAGATATTAATTTAAACAATATACCAATGCTCAGGCAGACGTTCGGCTACCCCGTAGGTTTTTCAGATCATACTATAGGTATTTCTATACCTCTCGCTTCTGTTGCCCTGGGAAGTTGCGTGATCGAAAAACATTTCACGTTGGACAAAAACCTGCCGGGGTGGGATCATGAGGTTTCCGCTAACCCAGAAGAAATGCGGATAATCGCAGAAGAATCACGTAACATTGCTATGGCATTAGGAACATATTGGCGTGTTATCGGAAAAGCTGAGGAAGAAAAGAAATTAAAATTCAGACGTAGCATTGTGGCGAAAAGAAATCTGAAACAGGGACATATTCTCACTAAAGATGATCTGTCTTTTAAACGTCCCGCAACGGGTATTCTCCCTGATGAGGTCCAATACGTGGTTGGACGCAAATTGAAACGGGATATAACCCAAGATGAAATTATGCAATGGGATAATATGTGTTGAATGAGGAATCTATGTTAGCTATCATTCCAGCCCGTGGTGGATCCAAGGGTGTTCCCGGAAAAAATACCAAGTTGTTATGCGGCAAGCCGTTAATAGTGTATACGATTGAGGCCGCAGTGGCTGCAAAATCGATTGATCAAATTATATTGTCTACGGATGACCCGGAAATTGCAAAAATAGCTAGTAAATATGACGTTGATATCCCCTTCATGCGTCCTAAAGAATTAGCACAGGGTGACTCACTTGCTATTGATAATTATATATATACAATTGAGAGGCTTAACACTGAATTTAACAATAATTATAAAGAATTTATTGTGTTGCTTCCGACATCTCCATTAAGAATTGCGGAAGATATAGATAACGCAATTGAATTGTTTTATAGGAAAAACGCAGACTCTATTATTTCATGTGTTGAGATGTCCCACCCGCCACTTTGGGCAAAGAAAATAAATAAGAATGGTAGAATTGAAAACTATTTTAGCAGTGATATTGATATTCTTAATAAAAATCGACAAGAAATTGAACCTGCTTACATACCGAATGGATCAGTATATATTTTAAGGTATTCGTTATTAAAGGAAAAATACACCTATTATTCTGAAGAAACGTATGCTTACATTATGCCTCAAGAGCGTTCTGTCGATATAGATTCACTATTTGATTTTGATTATGTTGAATACTTGATGGGTAGAAGATGAGAGAAATTGATCTTTACAAAGTACCGCATTTTTTTTCTATCAGAGAAGCAATTAGACAAATGGATAAGGGTGGAATTGGTTTTGTTGCATGTATAGACGAAAATGATAATGTTATCGGGGTTGTTTCAGACGGGGATTTCAGACGTGCAGTTTTAAGCGGTGTTTGCCTAGAAAATAGTGTACAGGAAATTATTAATAGAAACTTTGCTTCCGTACCGATTAATTTCGCAGAAAAGGACATAGAAAACATTTTTCAAAATGATGTTGTACAACAAATACCAGTTATTGATGATGGTAAACTAGTTGATATTATTACAGAAGAATCATTTTATTGTAAAAAGGGGAAAGTTGAAAACAAAAGAAATAAGATAGATTTACCTGTAGTCATTATGGCTGGAGGTAAAGGCTCTCGCCTTGATCCATTTACACGTATTCTCCCAAAACCACTCATACCCATTGGTGAAAAGCCTATCATTGAAGTCATAATGGATGAATATGCTATATATGGAATGAGAAAATTTTATATTTCGATTAATCATAGAGGAAGGATGATTAAAGCCTTTTTTGCTGATTACGATATTGACTATGAGATAAAATACATTTATGAAAACAAACCGTTAGGAACTGCTGGTGCTTTGAAATACTTGGAAAATAAGGTTTATTCACCCTTCTTTGTTTCTAACTGTGATGTGATAATTAAAGCAGATTATTCAGCCATTTATAAATATCATGTGAAGAAAGAATATTCAATGACCTTGATAGGTTCAATGCAACATCATACTATTCCGTATGGAGTTTGTGAGATTGAAAATGGCGGGTTGTTGAAAAAAATTGTAGAGAGACCAAACAATAACTTTTTGATAAACACCGGGATGTATCTCCTGAATCCTGAAGTAATTACTTTGATACCCGAGAATGAATCTTATGATATGATTGATTTAATAAACAAATTGCAGAGAATCAATATGCCTGTTGGTTTATTCCCAATTTCTGCTGACTCATGGTTAGATATTGGGCAATGGGAAGAATATAAAAAATCAGTGAAAAAAATAGGTGGAGAAGGAGATAATGAAATATTGTAAAAGATGTCTTCAAATAAATACAAGGCCAAGGATTAGATTTGATGATGAGGGAGTTTGTTTTGCATGCCGTTGTCAAGAGAAGATAGATCATGAAATTGATTGGGAGAAAAGAAAAAAAGAATTAAGAAAAATAGTTGATTGGGCCAAAAAAAACAGCAACGGTAAGCATGACTGTGTTATTGGTGTGAGTGGAGGTAAAGATAGTATTTTTCAAGCACTTTATGCAAAAGAAGAATTAGGATTAAATTGTCTATTAGTTAACCTTGCACCAGACAAGATAACAAAATGGGGTGCACATAATATTGAAAATTTAATTCAGCATGGATTCGACACAATGATGTACAGACCAAACCCCTATATTTGGAAACGAGTGATAAAATACTCACTTTATAAGTATGGAAACCCGATCAAACCTACGGAATATCCATTATATGCAGTTGCTAATATAACGGCTTTAAAATTTGGTATCCCCTTGATTATTCAGGGAGAAAATCCAGGTATTACTCTGGGAGAGGTTGAAGGAGGAATAGGCGACGACGGTAACGCTTTAAATGCAGCCTTAAGTAACACTTTGAATGGAGGAAATGCCTCTGACTGGACAGTTGATGGCATAAAACTAAATGAACTTATATGGTATCAAATACCTGATAAAAATAAATTAATGGAAGCAGGGATCCGTGCAATATATTTAAATTACTATGTAAAAGAATATTGTTTCGGTAGAAATATAGAATTTGCTATTAAGCATGGACTTCATGGCAGAGAAAATCATGATCCTATGTTAACTGGAAGGCTTAGTCCGTATTCAGCTCTTGATGCTGAATCTCATCAAATTGTTAATCAAATGATAAAATACTATAAATTTGGATTGGGATTTGTCACTGATGAGACCTCTTACCGCATCAGAGAAGGCAAAATGACCCGAGATGAAGCTATTGAACTGGTAAAAAAATATGATGGAAAATGTGGTGACGTTTATCTTAAGGATTTCTGCGACTATATTGATATAACTGTTGAGGAGTTTTGGAGAGCAATAGAACCATTTGTGAATAAAAACTTATTCAGAAAAAACTCCGAAACAGGAAAATGGATACCAAAATTTGAAGTTGGGGTTGATTTTAATGATGAGGATTTATAAGCTAATATCATGGAAGCTAATAAAAATAAATTTAGAGAAACCGATATAAGGCCATCTGATATTATGGCAGGCCAGATCAAGCATATCGAAGCAGATCGCGAGAGGTTATTGAGCCATAAGCATAAATTTGTGACTGTGTCTTGCCCTGCTTGTGGATGTGAAAATTCAAGGATAGAATTTATCAAGAATGGACTCAAATATGTTACATGCACATGTTGTGAAACAATGTTTGTTAATCCACGACCTACATCAGAAATCTTGGAAGAATGTTATTCTAAATCGTCAGTGTATGAGTTTTGGAATAAATATGTTTATCCAGTTACAGACAAAGCTAGATGTGAAGGCATATATCGACCCCGTGTAGAAAGGATTTTGAATATCTGTAAAAACTATGGATTTACAAATTGTACCCTAATGGAAGTTGGTGCCGGATTTGGCTCTTTTTGTGACGAAGTTAATAATACTGGATATTTTGATCGTGTAATAGCGGTTGAACCTACACCTGATGGTGCTGAAAGTTGTAGAAAAAAAAATGTTGAAGTAATCGAAAAGCCGATAGAAAAAGTTTCAATTGATAAGGGGAAGGTCGACATTATAGTCAGTTTTGAAGTTATTGAACACTTATTTTCACCTAAGACTTTTTTGATTAATTGTTCTAATTTGTTAAGAACTGGCGGATTGATAATTGTAACTTGCCCAAATATAAGGGGATTTGACAATTTAGTACTCGGAAAACTTTCTTCTACGATAGATCATGAGCATCTTAATTATTTTCATCCGGAATCTTTGGCATTACTGATGTCAAATTGTGGTTTCCGTTTGGTCGAGAAATTAACACCTGGCAAACTTGACGCGGAATTAGTAAGAAATGAGGTTTTAAAAGGCGCCTTTTCTTTAAAAAATAAACCATTCTTAAAATATTTGCTCATCGATAAATGGAACGAAACAAACGAGAACTTTCAAAACTTTCTGGCTGATAATTTATTGTCCGGTCATATGTGGATGGTTGCTTTAATGAAATGATTAGAGATCAAAATACAATAGTTTCAGAATTTGAAAAACTGCCCATTAGGGTAAGTTCTATTATAATAACAACGCACAAAACACATTCCGTCAATGAATATCATCACCATCAAGGACACAATAGTTGATTATATTAACTATTTAAGCGGGTTAGGATGGAGACCACCTATTTGAAAATGTCGAAAAACGTTATTTACGCTTCTTTTTCATACAAGCATCATACTAAAATTGCTGAATATTTGTTTGACAAGCATCAATGGAAGCCGGTTTATTGGATTGGTTTTAAGGATTTTGAAAAAGAGGTGAAAGCAAGCTTCCCTGATACGATATTCCATGCAAGTCAAGAGGTAAGAAGAGGAAGATTGGTTGATTGCATTTGTGATAAGGATTTAGTTCCAATTGACAGGAAAATTATTCACAGCCTATCAAAATATGAGTCTATATCGCTTGGGATGATGCAAAGAAGAGATACTACTGGGTGGAATTTCAGTTTTAATGAAAGAATTCAATTCTACTACAAGATGTTGAATTATTGGAATACCGTCATACATCATTTAAAACTTGAAGTATTTGTTTCATGGGTAATACCACATTCGGCAGAAGAATATATTCTATATCAACTTTGCAAATATTACAAAATACCCACACTGATGGTTGAGGCGGCTCGCTGTATAGAAAAATATT
>JAFDHR010000380.1 GCA_019308645.1 Deltaproteobacteria bacterium | reverse complement strand
TGGGAAAAGAGGCCTCAGGGCTGATCTGGGGAAATAGTACCCTTGCAGACATACCTATCAGGGTTATGATAAATGCAAACGGTATTAACCCCAGTGCCACTGTGATGGTAGCTTTTTTGGCGGTTGTTTTGTCTTTCGAACAGAAAAGCCTGGAATATATATCGGGCCCTACCAAATAGGTTGACCCAACTAAAAATAGATAGGTCGCCAGTGACTTCCATGTAAAATGCTGGCTTACTGGAAAGGAAAAGTAGTCTCCGCCAAGGGCCTCCCTCATTACAGAAATGCCCCCTACTTTGCCAAGACAAAGGGGAATCGAGACAAGAATTGCAATAATAATGATCAGGCTCTGTATTGTATCTGTGCGAACAACTGAATGTTGCCCTCCTAATAACGTATATAAAATGAAGACAAAGGCAGTTACAAGCATGAGAACCGATGGCGGGGCCTTTAAAATAACCTCTAATATTTTTCCTGCTGCCACTATTTGGCCTGCAATGATGCCTGTCCAGGCGACAACTATCAAACCTGAGGCAAAGAGTTTTGCTTCAGGTCCATACTGGACCTCAAGAATTTCCGGTAAGGTATAAAGAGAATATCCGCGTACCTTTTCCGCTAAAAAGAGACCCAGGAAAAAAAGGCCAATAGCGCCTACCAGAAGCCACCATGATCCTACCAAACCTTGCCTGTAACCCAGGCCTGCCATCCCAATGGTAGAGGAGCCCCCGATTACGGTGGCAAAGAGGGATCCAACAACAAAAAGGAATGAGGCTTTTCTGTCAGCAACAAAAAAACTGTCCAGTCCTTTCACAACCCTAAACGATCTACTTCCAATAAAAATGAGACCTAAAAAATATATACAAACAATTGCAATATCCATATTGATTACCTATACAACCTCCTAAGAAACTAAATTTAAAATTAGCAATTTAAAATTAGCAATTAAAATAGTCGCTTATGAAACTCTTATGGAACTTATAAGTTTCTTTCATATATAACCCTGAAGCGCCATTCGGCCTTGAGCTCATGGCCGAGAGGAAGTGCCGGGGTCATGTGCTGGGTAGTTACTAAATGAACACGCATTACCTTTCGGCCACAACGAAGAATGAAAGTAGTTGAGTGCTCAAATAGTTAAGTAGTTGAGTAGTAACGGACTTAACTTTAGGCACTTTCATATAAACAATAACACATGGCATTATACTAATGTTACATCTCCAGAAAATATCCTGTGCAGGGTCTCTTTGTTGTCTTTGAGAATCAAAATCCCATCGTTGTCCACATCATGGACTTCCCCGATATATTCTTTGCCGGCCACCTCAGCAATCACCATTTGACCTATGATAGTTGTAAGTTCTTTCCACCGCTGAATAACAGGCCCAAACCCGATTCCTGTAAATATCTCATAATATTTTTCATACCATTTCAGGTATTCTCTGATAAAAGTAACCCTTGGAAAATAGTGCCCTGTCTCTATTAACATGGAGGTGGCCGTGTCTTTAATATCATCAGGAAATCGAGGGGTATTAACATTCATTCCTAAGCCGACCACAATGTAATCTATTGCATCCATTTCAGTGCTCATTTCTGTGAGAATACCTGCTATCTTTTTACCGTTCACAAGGATATCATTTGGGGCGATATGTGTGGCTTTAAGATAAGAGAGATGTAAATTCCCCCTTGTGATGGAGAAAACCAGGTTCTTCCTTTTCTTCCTCTTCCTTTTTCTTGGCTCTCAGCTACAACAAGGGTTCCTTCCGGGGCATCTCTGGCTGCTAACTCTTTCGCCTTTGTGTTGGTGGAGTTTATTTGACTGTAGTACACAATGCCTTTCCTGCCAAAGACTTTTGTATCAAGCCCTTCACGGATTTCATTGGGTAAAAGCAAATCGGAGACCTTTTGAAAAAGATATCCTTTTTTCGGAGAGGATTCAATGCCATACCCTTCTTCTCGTAATTTGCAGATATGTTTCCATATGGCTGTACGGCTGACTGCGAGTTGTGTGCTTAATGCCTCGCCAGAAACCCAATTCCCCTTTTTTTCTTTTAGATATGCTAATAACTGATCTTTTGTAGACATGGCCTGGTTTAGATCCGATATGATTAAAGGAAATATCACTATTGAAGGAATATTAATAATAGAATAATTTTTATTGTCAACTTAAAAATATATTAAGGTTGACATTTATTCACTTTGTGTACGTTCAGCTTTGTTACTATCGATTCCTGCCTGAAGTCATACGAGGGGATAGAAAGAAGGTGCTGCTATTGAGAAAGATACCCTGCCTTAAGGAAGGATTATAAAGAGGAAACCTTGAGTGATCACGGTAGTCTTTAATCCTGGATAAAAGGTAAGGTCAAGAGTGCATGGGGTATGATTAATACATCCAGATCAGGTCTTCCGATGTGTGTAACTGCAAATTCTAATGCCTTCTCCATGGTCTGAGCAGGGATCATTTTTGTGTCCTTTACAATCTCTGGAAATTCTGCTCCAACTATTACAACAGGGTTTACTTCCATAACCTTTGCCATGACAAAGGCCCTTTGCGCACCGGGCTGGTAGCCTCTTTGACGCATGGTATCCAATAAAAGGGACATACTCGGTGCGGATTGCATTTCTTTATAGAAACGGCGCTCGCCAATGCCCTTGCCACCACCCTCATCGCATATGGCAGGGCTGATGAGCACACCTCCTTTCTTTATCACCGGAGTTGGCGCAAAGAATATATAACTCGGTGCGCGGCTTGCCTGGTAGAGATTGCTATCTTTAGGAAATCCAACTCCCCCAACTACTACATCATATTGATGTGGAACGGGCACGGTATATAATTTTTGAGCCACGGATACCAGTTTTGCAAATGTGGCCTCTGGCTCGCCCCCATAGATGGCAACCGCCATTTTTTCTTCATCTAACACAACGTTAAGGATAAAGCGCAAACCAGCTTTCCTGGCTGCTTCTGTAATTGCCTGATGAAAAGGGTTTCCCTCTATTAGACCCAGGCGTGTGCCAGGAAGATCGATCATTTGAGGTCCATGGGTATAGGCAATCGTCGCTTCACCTGCTGCACCAATTGCCACTGTCTTCCTTGCACCTGAATATCCTGCATATTGATGGGGTTCAACAATCCCGGTAGCGATGAGTAAATCTGCTTCATAGGCAATTTTGTTTACTGATACAGGTGTTCCCTTTGCCGTTTTTCCCAATTCTACAAGGTGAGCAGGATTTTGGGGTTCATTATCTACAATATGATACTGTTGCACCACTTCGGCCCCAAGTTTAGCCACTTTTTCTTCATATGTGCTGGGCCTATGCAGGCCGGTCCCGCATAACAGTGTAATATCTTCCTTGCGTATACCGGCTGCATGGAGTTCGCGAAGGATTGGTGGAACAAGCAGGTAATCAGGGCAAGACCTGGTAATGTCGGTGAATACGATACATGCGGTATCCCCTTTGTGTGCAAGCCCACGAATAGGGGCTGAGTTGATTGGATCTGTTAATGCGTGATCAATCGTAGAAGATACATCACCGAGAGGTGGAAGTCCCTGAGAATGAATTACTGTTCCTTTCATCCCTGGTAAAAGGTCAAATTTTATCTCTGTTTTTGCGTATGGCACGGTATACATTTTTAACCCTTCATGCTGCCCGGTATATCATAAAGCCACCCAAAAATGCCAGGAGTATCAATATCACTTTTTTGTAATGTTCCTCCCGTATCTTTCCGTAAAAAAAAGAACCCGTATACGTTCCAAGAAACATCAGAGGTAATGAGACCAGAAAATAGCGTAACACTAATATGGTTGTAAGACCACTCAGGGCCTGAAAAAAAATCACTATGGCGCCAGAGACCAGAAAAAATCCCTGGAGTGTTACCTTTATTTTATCCTTGGTCCAGGTCTGAATAGACATATAGACAATTACTGGTGGACCAGCTGCACTCAGTGCTCCGCCGAGGCACCCTGAAAAAAAACCGAACAGGTAGCTCCAGCCTTCCCTCATCTGTTTAGTAGTTGAGCGAAAAAAAATACTGTAGAGGGAATAGGAAATTAATATGATTCCGAGAATCCATTGAATGAGATCTTTATCCAGTTTTTTGAGAAAGAAAACACCGAGAGGGATGCCGGGCAAAGCGCCAAGAAGGAGCGGATAAATCTTTTTCCAATCCAGATGTTCCCACAGTTGTATAAAAAGGATAATAGTTATGCAGAAAGCAATGAGGGCAACCAAAGGGATTACGGTTTTAATATCGAGAAAAATAGCAAGCAGAGGTAAAGATAACAGAATAGAACCAAAGCCTGAGAGTCCTTGTGTAAAACCTGCAAGGAATACAATGAGGCATATTAATACATAGGTTTGCATATTAGAATTTCATCATGAGGATTTGAAAATAATCATTCTGGATGCCATATTTATAACAGTACGTACCCTGTTACCTATGCAGGTTCATATAGTGAGACTTTGCAAAACCTCATTCACCCTGTGGAATTCCCGCTTTGTGGAACCCTCTTAGGGGATTCCGCAGAGCAGGTCTTTAACACCCTGATAACGAGGA
>JAFDHR010000379.1 GCA_019308645.1 Deltaproteobacteria bacterium | reverse complement strand
AGAAATCTTGTGTTTTCAGCATGTTACATTGGTAAGATTTCTCGCTTCGCTCGAAATGACATGTTGTTGAGACTTTTTACGGGTCCATCAATTCCTGAGCTAATCGTGGCACGGCATCGGTGGCCTTTGCCTGAATAAAAATATCTGTTATGTTCTTAGTATAATTCGATTCCTTTGGATTCACTTCTATAATCGTAGCGCCTTTCCTTTTGGCAATATGAGGTATCATCGAAGCCGGCATAATTTCTCCAGTGGTACCAATCAGGAGAAAGACATCAGCTACTTCCGCTTCATGAAACGACAACCCATTAGTTTGCTCGGGAATTGGTTCGCCAAAGAAAACAAAATCAGGTTTCAAAACATGTCTGCAGCTCTTGCACACAGGAGGCAAGGTATCTAAATTTATCTCCGACACATGGTATCTTTTTCCACATTTCTCACATACAAGATACTGTGAAGTTCCGTGGAATTCATAAACCGTTTTGCTCCCAGCTTCATAGTGAAGATTGTCTATGTTTTGCGTTATCGTTGCCTGCATCATTCCCTTCTGTTCCAGGGCAGCAAGGGCATAGTGTGCCGCATTTGGCTTAGCCTGACCGAAAAAATCATAAAAGATCTCTTTGATTAATATCCATGACTCTTTTGGCCTTTGGTGGAAATACGTTATATGAAGGAATGTTGGATCATATTTACTCCAGAGCCCATCCTCCCCGCGGAAGGGCGGAATCCCACTTTCTACTGAGATACCAGCCCCAGTAAAAACGCAAACCCGGTTTGCGTCTTTAATTGCCTCTGCTGCCAGTTTGTACATAAGTACCCTGCTAAATTTCTTTGAATAACCTGGCAAAAGAATGTCCGGGTGCCTTGATGTCGAGATCGAGAAAATAGCCAAAAGGCGTTTGATAGGTTACATATCCGGCATTTATAAGGCGGGATTCAGCGTTATTTAGAAGTTGCTTGGTAACTTCCGTATCAGCTTTACTTTCTGCCAGATGGGCAAAAGAGTGTAAAACGACGGTATTTGTTTCATTTTTTCTCGCCGCCCATTTTACATTCTTGATGAGCTTTGTTTCAATCGCAGAAAGATTTTCTTCATCCTTTAGCTCAACATGTATGAATCCCACCAGCGCATTTTCAATGATTTTTTCCTCATCACTTGTCGATACTGATTCGAGATTCTTTACGCTCGTTTTATAGGCAAATTTATCTGCGTAGATCATAAGTAATTTCACTTAATACCCCCATCGGTAACCGTTTACGGGTTTCCCGACAAAATCGGGATTGAGATATGAACGCCTAACCTATACCTCTTCTGCAATTTGTATCACGGCATTACCCTTAATTTTTCCGTGCTTAACTTGAATCAGTGCGTCTGGAATCTCATCAAAGGGAAAAACCTCAACAGAAACCTTAAAATTTGCCTGGTTAGCGATACCTAAAAACTCAACACCATCTCTTTTTGTAATATGTGCTAAACTGATAATAGAACGTTCCTGCCAGATAAGATTATAGTCATTTATTTCAATTGGAGTCATCGTTACCGGACCCAATACAAGCCTGCCGCCACTTTCCAGTTGCGATAACGCATGGGAAACTAAATTTCCAGCAGGCGGAAAGATAATACCCCCATCCAACCTGTGCGGAATTTTGTCGTCATACCCACCAACCCAGTAAGCGCCGAGCTCTTTTGCTGATGTCCTGTTTTTTTCACTGCGGGTAATTACGTAAACTTCAATATTTTTATGCTTAGCCACCTGCAGTACATAGGTGGCAGTGGGACCAAAACCGTAAAGTCCCAATTTATCACCTGGCTGCAACTCTGTCAGACGGAAGGCGCGATAGCCGGCAATGCCGGGGCACATCAACGGCGCTATTTCCACAAACGACTGTTTCTCGCCAAGATGAAAGGCAAAATCAGCATGGATAACACTATATTCAGCAAAACCGCCATCTGCGTCCCAGCCCGTAAAATGAGCCTGGGAACATAAATTTTCTCTCCCTGATAAACAAAATTTACATCGTCCGCAGGTACTGTTGAGCCAGGCAATGCCGGCCCTATCTCCAATTTTGAAATTGTTTACCTGATCTCCTGTTGTATCTACTATGCCTACCACCTCATGTCCTAAAATCAGCGGTGATTTTTTCAGCGGCAAGTCACCTTCAGCTACATGAATATCGGTTCGGCAAACACCGCACGCAACATTTTTTATTCTTATTTCATGTGCTCCTGGATTAGGAGTGTGAACCTCTTTTAGTTTAAGCGGCATTTCTTCAATCGGCGCCTGTTTTTCAAGAACCCATGCTTTCATTTTAGCCTCGAAATGATTTAACTGTGAGATAATTATAAGCCACGAATTATCACAAATTATCACGAAAGTTTATTTAACAGAATTTTGTTCCCGTTATCTATCGACTAATGAGGACCAGGAATGTTAACTAGTGTCTGAACGAAAACCTCGAAATATAGTTTGCAAGTTTTGGCCTTAAATCTTCGAGGCTTTGAAATTGCTTTATTTTTTAATCCAAAATCCGCAATCTAAAATCCAAAATCGTGCCTGAACTGGCTTTTCGTTCAGGCACTAACTCTATTATGCCTTCCTGACCCTCTCTTTTATTCGCTGGATATGCCCTCTGCCCAATCCCTTGACCTCGCAACCTAACTTAAATAGCCTTTCTATATTTCTATCATCAAGGATGCCAAAACAGTCAACCACCGCCAAAGGGCCACCTGCCATTTTAACAATATCATCTGGCTCGAGTTTCAGGTATTCCTTGTGCCTGACAGCCAAAACTACTGCATCAGATTCTCAGATTCTTTTAGGGCCTCGGCTATTGTTGGACACATCCTTAATTCTTGAAGATGTTCCTGATTTCTAAAAAACCGGGAACGACTCTCCCCTATTGCTGGATAGGTATCCTGACTTTCAAACTCCCACCAGTGCTCGACATAGGGATCATGTGCCTTAATTTCTGTGCCCATTTCAGCCAACTTTCTTACAATTATCTCCGACCCGCTATACCTGGTGTCTCCCACGTCCTCCCGGTAAGATGCCCCGAGGATTGTTATTTGGGATGCCGCCACAATTTTTCCCATATTGCGCAGGGCATCTCTTACCAGTTGGGCAGCGTGCAGCGCTCTGGTGTCATTGATATTTATGGCATCAGGAGTAATCTTAAATATGTCATTTTCAAAACCAAGCAGGTGTTTGTATGCCCACAATCCCAGACCACCATCTTTTGGTAGGCAATATCCACCAATTCCAGGTCCAGGGAATATCATATTACTATGAGTGGGTCTGATCTTGATAGCATTGATAACCTTAATCAGGTCAACTCCGTTTGTTTCAGCAAAGAGGCTCCACTCATCTAAAAAGGCAAGTATTGTGGCCCTGTAGCTGTTTTCTACAATCTTACATGTCTCACTCTCAATAGGCCTTTCAAGAACGGTCATTGGGAAATTGTCAACATCGATAACTTCCTTCAAAAATGCTACCACCTTTTTTTCACTTTCTTTATTTATACCACTGCAAACCCGCCAGAAATTGCGTATGGATCTTACATAATCTCGCCCCGGCATTACCCTTTCAAAAGAGTGGGCTAAAAGTGGTTCGGTTTTAATTCCTCTTTTTTTAAAGGCCTTTTTGATGATGGGGTAGGCAATATACTCGGTTGTTCCTGGAGGAACCGTTGTCTCAATCAGGACAAGACAATGGGGTTCAATTAATTTACCAAGGATTTTGAAACTTTCCTCAAGTGCTCCTATTTCAGCGTGGCCACTATGAAGATTGCCAAGCTCCCCTTTTAAAAAGTCGCATTGAACATCGAGCACCAGGATATCTGCTAATTTTAAGGCATCATACGTATACGTAGCTGTTAAAGTCTTTTTGTCTTTAACACAGCGTTCAATCAATTCTTCAACAGCAGGGTCTTCCGCACTCACAGGAGAAATGCCCTTGTTAAACAAGGGAATTTTCCAGAAGCTCCGGGTGCTTGGCCTTTGCATACCGATCACAAATTTATTGGATTTTCCTGTTTTGTTATCTACACTGTCTGCAACAACCGCTGCCATAACAGCCCCAACAAAGCCGAGCCCCATAACAACGACTATCTCACGCCCCTTTTCCCTCTCTTTTTTTGCAATTATAGATAGTCTCTCATATTCACTCTTGTAATCATCCTCCTGGGGAATGGCAAATTGTTGTCCATCCGGACTGATTGAATACTCCATAAGAACTCCTTAGTTGAGTGTCTAAAGTTATAAGTGTCTAAAATGCCTAAAGTTTAAACAGGACAACATGACTTGATTGCTTGAGTTAATGTCATTTTATTAATCTGTTAATTCCCAAATGTGACAATAATGAGTAATTCATTACTAATTTTAGTTCACTTTAGTTCACTTTGAACTTAGCCCCGACATGTCGGGGAACTTTTTCGACAGGATTAACTGGATTAACCGGATTAAATAAATATTGAACACTCATCGCCCGTTCATTTCCTTCACTTGAGTCGCAGAGTACTCTGAGAAGAGCATTGAATCAGATGTCAAGGATCGCTTAAAAAGCATATGGGAAGTCTTAATGGGAAAAATAAGCCAACTTACTTTTCCCATTATAGGCATTCCCATTAATCCCAATGTAGTTCCCATTGGGACCCCGCTA
>JAFDHR010000378.1 GCA_019308645.1 Deltaproteobacteria bacterium | reverse complement strand
TCGAAAGTAATGAGGGAAGTGGCTCAGGAAAAAGGTATTAGCGTGATTGATGGAGTGGCAGAAGCCCTCCCCTTTGAAGATTGTCTATTTGATTTCGCCCTTATGGTTACAACTATCTGCTTTGTAGATGACATAGAGGCATCTTTTAAAGAGGCCTTCCGTGTAATAAAACCCAATGGATTTTTCATCAATGGGTTTGTGGATCGAAACAGCTCTCTTGGCAAATTCTATCAACAGCATAAAGAGAGAAATGTCTTCTACAAAATAGCTACCTTCTATTCAGTGGATGAGATTGTTTCTTACCTGAAAAAGGCAGGCTTTCGAAACCTTACCTTTACTCAAACCATCTTTCATACCTTGGAGGAGATAAAAAAAATAGAAACCATAAAGGAAGGATATGGTGAAGGCTCTTTTGTTGCAGTGAGTGGAATGAAACCAGGTGTCAAAAACTAAAGTATAGTACCGGTTAATTTAGCTAACCTGGAAAACGGTTGATAGGTTTTGGCAGGACCTTTATCATAAACCCATTACAATATTATAATATTTTACAAAGAAAAGAAGTTGAGATCTGTATAAGATAGAGGTTGATGAGGAAAAATGTATAGGGTGTAACGAGTGTGTGGATATCTGTCCTGTGGACGTCTATGAGTTACAGAATGAAAAGTCAGTTCCTGTGCATGCAGAGGAATGTATTGGCTGCGAAAGCTGTATAGAGGCCTGCGAACAGGAGGCTATCACCGTAACCGAAGTTGACTGAAATGTGAAGAGAAAGAGATAAAGAATGAAAATGAGATTAGAGTCTATTACCTGCCTTGTCAGGCAGGCCTGTTAGGCCAACATGATGATTATCAAGCATCAAGGAATTAGAGAAAGGGATCAAGGAGAAAACTTCTCAGATGAAAGGCCTTTCGATCAGATAAAAAGGCCTTGCTATTTTTTTGGAAAAGAGTAAAACGATTCTTCAATTGATTCTTTACTATAAACGACATTGAAAAGGAGAACAAACCATAATGCAACAAGACGAACAAATGAAGCACAAACAGGCCATGATGCAGGTCCAGGATCAAGAGATAAAAGAAAAACTGAAGGACTTTAAAAACAAGTTATTGGTAATGAGCGGAAAAGGCGGTGTGGGGAAAAGCACAATCGCTGCCTATCTTGCAGTGGGGCTCGCTAAAAAAGGACACCAGGTAGGGCTCATGGATGTGGACCTACACGGCCCAAGTATTCCACGGCTCCTTGGCTTAAAGGGCAATATACAATCATCGGCTGAAAGCAACAAAGGGATTCCCTTGAAATATCTCCCAAATATGGAGGTCATGTCTATAGAGGCTCTGCTTGGAGACAAAGATACCGCAACTATCTGGAGAGGACCGTTAAAGATAGGGGTCATTAAGCAGTTTATCAATGACATCGCCTGGAGCAATTCGGACTACCTTATTATTGACTGTCCTCCTGGCACAGGAGATGAACCATTAACCATCGCCCAGATCATTCCAGACACCAAGGCACTTATTGTAACTACACCACAGGAGATCTCCCTTTCCGATGTCAGAAAGTCAATCAATTTTTGTCATCAGGTCAATATGAATATCATTGGCTTGGTTGAAAACATGAGTGGCTTAACATGTCCTTACTGTGGAAAAACCATTGATCTCTTTAAGACAAATGGTGGAATGATCACTGCCAAAAAGGCAGGCCTGACATTACTGGGGAGCCTCCCTTTGGAACCAGAGATTGTCTCAGAGGGCGATATAGGGAGTGTGGCATGGATGGATAACAAGGATATGCCCTATACGATAAGTTTTAATAAGATTGTTGATATGATTGCTGATCTTACCAAATAGGGACCATCTATTAATCAGTAGGGAGTAAGGAGTAGGAAGTAGGCACTTTAGCAAATGACCCCGGCGCTTAGCCTCAGGGTTATACATGAAAGAAACTACACATTGAGTATGGAGATGTCTTTTTAACATTTAGTTTCTCGGGAGACACTTAAAGATGATTATAAGCATAGCAAGTGGAAAGGGTGGAACAGGAAAGACAACTATCGCGACCAACTTGGCAGTAGCCCTTGGCACTGATGTCAACCTTCTGGATTGTGATGTCGAAGAGCCAAATGACCATATCTTCATCCAGCCGGAGATTACCCGCACCGAGAAGGTAAGCCTCAAGGTTCCCCAGGTAGACATGGATAAATGTAGCCTGTGTGGAAAATGTCAAGAGATCTGCCAGTTTCAGGCCATTGTTGTTGTCGGCAAAACGACCTTAACCTTTCCCGAGCTGTGTCACAGTTGTGGCGGATGTATGGAGGTCTGTCCTGAGGATGCAATTACCGAGATAGATCGGGAAATGGGGATCTTCGAGAGTGGCTCTCGGGATGGTTTAGCATTTTCCTATGGCCGGCTCTTTGTAGGACAGGTAATGGCTGTTCCTGTGATTGAAAGGGTCAGGGCCGCTGTTCAGCCGGACAAAGTGAATATCATCGATGCCCCTCCTGGCACATCATGCCCGGTGATCAGTTCGGTAAAGGACACTGATTTTCTGATACTTGTCACTGAACCTACCCCATTTGGTCTCAACGATCTCAAGCTTGCCGTAGGCATGGTGAAGATTCTCAACATCCCACATGGCATTGTCATAAATCGCTCGGATCTTGGTGATGATAAGGTGATGGAATATGCCAACGAGGAGAATATCCCTATTCTAATGGAAATTCCCTTTGATCGTCAAATCGCAGAGACCTATTCTAAAGGTAAACTCCTGGTAAAAGAATTACCTGAATGGAAAGAAAGATTTATTCACCTTTATGAGGATGTAGTGAAGTATGCAAAAAAAAGCTAATATAAAAGAACTGATTGTGATAAGCGGCAAGGGTGGAACCGGAAAGACCAGTTTGCTTGGGGCCTTTGCCT
>JAFDHR010000377.1 GCA_019308645.1 Deltaproteobacteria bacterium | reverse complement strand
TTTGGCTCTATATTATCAACTTGAATTCCAGGCTCTGATAGAAACTTTAGCCATATAGTCAAATGAATTAGTCCCATAAAATCGCTGATTGTATCGGGACAGGCGGGGTTCAAGGTTAGAGAGCGATGAATAATGTAGACTGACAAACCGTGAACGATGAACCGTGAACCTGACAACCTTCTAAGTTACTAAATGTTTATTTCCAGTGTAATTTGAAGTTCATATAGAATAAAAAAAGGAGAAATGAAACGTGAAACCTCTAAAGAATGCCCCAATGATTTTAATTACTTTGTCCCTTGCTCTTCTAATCAGCCCTGCTAACCTACAGGCAAAAGACTGTGCTGAGAGTTCCTATCATGGGCAACTTGGAAAAAGTCCGGCCCTTGGCGGCTGGGGTAATGGTTTGGGGATGCTGGAGAAGTGGTGCGCACTCCCTAACTTTAGCTTTGAAAAACAGGGAAGGATTCAGGGATGGAAGAAACAATGTGGTAAATGCCACACCTCCACCTATAGAGATCCCGCAACTGGAAAGACCGATTGCCTGCTCTGCCATAAGACCAAGGATGGCAAAGGGGAACCAACAATAGCCCAATGCACAAAGTGTCATGTGAAGGATACGGCCAAAAGAGGGGATATGTTTGATGAAGAACATGATATTCATATTGCAATAGGAATGAGGTGCCAGGATTGTCATGAGAGATTATCAGATCCACATAGCGATCACCAGTTTGCCAAGGGCTATGCCATTGATACAACAGAGGCAACAATGAAAGGGACCCTCTCCTGCACCAAATGCCACGAAGAAAAGCCACATGGCAGTGTTGATGAGGGTGAAATCCTCGACAGCAGGCATGTTAATAAAATAGCATGTGTAACCTGTCATACTGGCCCAAGGCCAGGAAAGGCCTTGAAAAGCAGAAGCTGGAATAAATTTACAAAGGATGGAAAACCGGTCACAAAAAAGAGGGCGCCTGGATGGATCCCAATACACAAATGGTATACGGGAAAGAAATTAGGTCATCTGCCTATCTTAGGATCAACTGACCTCATGGCCAAAATATACCCTTTCAATGTGGTGAAGGTGGCTTGGTTTATCGAAAGAGGCGATGCAGCGCTTGATGATGTTATTATTGTGCCCGAGGTTAAGACAGCAGATGCCAACAAAGACGGAGAAACAACGGTTGAGGAGATGCGAAAATATGAGAAAGGAAAATACAAAGATGCGACATTAGTCAGCAGAGAGTTTAATTTCAGCGTAACTCACTCAATTGTTCCAAGCGACCAGGCATTTACCTGCTTTGATTGCCATGGAAAAAACGGCTATGTTCTTAACTGGAAAGAGCTCGGGTATGATAAGGACCCGCTTGAATAGGGGCATTTGTCAACACCAAAAAAATCAAAAGCCCTCCCTCTTTTAGAGCGGAGGGCTTTTTTATATGATATTGAAAAAGATACAATGTCCGTTGAATGTAGTCAGTTGTGGGTAGTAATAAAGAGAAATAAATATGGGAGTCTATGATTATTTGTTCAATCGGAAAAAGCTTGCTAAGCTTAAATAGTGCCTGAACGAAAACCTCGAAATATAGTTTTCAAGTTTTGGCCTTAAATCTTCAAAGCTTTGAAATTGCTTTATTTTTTAATCCAAAATTCGCAATCTAAAATCCAAAATCGTGCCTGAACTGGCTTTTCGTTCAGGCACTAAATAGCTGCGGCTTTGGATAAACGGATTAATGAGCGAGAAGGTCTTTTAAAGAGATAAGAGATAAAGGTCAAAGGGCAGGTTTCCAGTTTCAAGTTTCGAGTTTCAAATAAACAGGAGGCTATTATGGTATTTATGGAAATTTTGGAATGGTTTGATGAGACCGGACAGGAGATGGTTCATAGGATTCCTGAGGCTATTATGGTATTTATGGAAATTTTGGAATGGTTTGATGAGACCGGACAGGAGATGGTTCATAGGATTCCTGAAAAGGGCTCTGCTGACATTAAATTTGGTGCACAATTAGTCATTAGAGAAAACCAGGCAGCCATATTCTTCAGAGATGGCAAGGGACTTGACCTCTTAGGTCCCGGTAGGCACACCCTCTCCACCCTTAACCTTCCTATAGTAACCAGGGTCTTGAGTCTCCCCTTTGGTTTTAAAAGCCCATTTCGGGCCGAGGTCTACTTTGTTAATCTGAAGAGTTTCGTCAATGTAAAGTGGGGGACCAAGGAACCGGTAGCCTTCAGGGATAGCGAGCTGGGTTTGGTCAGGCTTAGGGCATTTGGTGTATATGCAATGAGGATTGTTCAGCCGCTCCTTTTCATAAATACCCTGGTAGGAACCCAGGGTGTCTATAATACTGAGCAGGCGGGTGATTACCTCAAGGAAATTATTGTCTCCAGGTTCAACGACATGATTGGAGAGATACTGGATACTATCCTTAATCTACCAAAATATTATGATGAACTCGGGGTTGCGCTCAAGGCGAGGGTTCAGGAAGACTTTGGAAAATTTGGGATTCATCTTGAGGATCTCTTTATCAATTCCATCACGCCGCCTGCTGAGGTCCAGAAGATGATTGACGAAAAGAGCGGTATGGGCGCTGTAGGAGACCTGGATAAGTTCATGAAATTTAAGGCCGCCAAGGCCATGGGTGACGCAGCCAGACAGCCAGGTGATGGCGGATCTGCTGGCACAGGTATGGGTCTTGGCCTTGGTGCCGGCCTTGGCATGATGATGCCAGGCATCCTTCAGCAGTCTATGCAGGCAACGGCAACGGATAAAACTCCAACTATAACCTGTCCCAAATGCCATGCCCAGATTGATCCCAATGTTCGTTTCTGCCCCCAGTGTGGTCACCAGATTATTAGGGAAAACACCTGCCCCCAGTGCGGTAAAAATCTTCCTACCAAGGCAAAATTTTGCATGTATTGTGGCGCAAAGGTAGAAAAGATCAAGGCCAAATGCCCCCATTGCGGGCATGAGATCCTGCCTGGTTCCATGTTTTGTAATAATTGCGGAGAGAAGATTACGTAATCTTTTGAAACTTGAAACTCGAAACTTGAAACTGGAAACGCGCAACAAGTAACCAGAAACAAGTAACGAATATCCACATGAACATCGCTATTACTTGCCCCCAATGCGGGGCTGAGGTTGAGCTTGCTGAGGAGGATACCGTTTTCAAATGCCTCTACTGCGGCTCAATACTTAAACCTACGGGTCGAAACCGAGTTCAGTCCTTTTTTATCTCACCTAAGGAGACTGCCCATAAGATAGGAACAGCCCTCCTTCGTGCCTTAAAAGCCAAAGATTCAAAAGACCTACACATAGTTGAGCACTATCTACTTTACGCCCCCTACTGGCGAGTGAATGGTATGCTTTTTCAGTGGATCTTTGGGAGAAAGTATTTTAAAAGTCCTGGTGGACAAAAGGCATGGGAAAATTTCAAAAAACTGAGGGCGACCCCATGGTTTCGTACATTTCCCGCGTTTGACTCCTCAAAGTGGGGCCTCTTCTCCCTTGGCCTCAGGGCTCAGGTACTAAAAATATGGCCCTTTAATAAACAAAAAATGGGCAAAGACCCCCTTCTCATAAAGCAAACTATTTCCTTTACGGAAGCCATTGACCATGCTCAAAACTCCATTGTAAGTCAAAGAAGTAGTGATTCGATCCAAGTGGAAATGCTCAACTCAGAGCTGATAGGTGAGCACTATTCTTTGCTCTATTTTCCATTTTACTCCTACACTCTTACAAATAATGGCCAAAAATCCTCGCTAATTGTCGACGCCATTTCACACAAGGTTATTAAAGGTAACCTGGATATAGATGAACTTAAAAGAAACTCATCTGGAGATAAAATTCCCTATAAACCATTGAATTTTATCCCCTTTAAGTGCCCAAATTGCGGCTGGGACTTCCCCTTCACGCCTCATGCGCTCATTCATGTCTGCAAAACCTGCGGTCGTGCCTGGCAGGAAAAAGGAGGCAATTATGTGCCTGTACCATATAAAATATCTTTGAAAGATGATTCCATAAAGACACAGTGGAAATATCTGGCTTTCTGGCGACTGACTGGGATTATCAAAGCACAGGAGAAGAAATACAAAACACTCAAGGAATTTTATGAACTCTTTCCCCTGCCCAGGGTCTTGGACGAAGAGGCAATAAAAAAGAGAAATATCTCCTTTTATATACCTGCTATCAGAATAAAGAATGTGAGGATGGTTGATAAATTTTCAGCCCAGCTAACCCTCGCTCAGCCTCAATTTACTGAAAGTGAGATAGACACAATTGAAGACCTTGATCTATCAGATGTATGGCTTCCTTTAAAAGAGGCCAAAGAGATGGCACATATTCTTCTGTTCTCAATGACAAAAAAAGGGCACAAAAAAACAAAGAATGTTGTAAAAGATGCCCTGATTCACTTTACAAATGCCAGGCTTTTATGGATTCCTTTCATGGAAAAAGGTATTTACCTAAGGGAATCTCACACAAATTTTGCCCTGCAAAAGAACGCCCTTGATATCACTTAGTTATTCGGAAAACTGCCAATAGTATATAGAGGTACGCCTTATGAGATCAACTTAACAAACTAGCTCTTATACAAGGCAACACTCATCAGAATTTTATACAGAAATGAAGCGGCGCCGAACGGTTCGTCAGTTTTCAGATCGGCCCGTACCTCGTGATATTATCGAAGACTGCCTATGTACAGCTTCAACAGCACCCAGCGGTGCCAACATGCAGTCATGGAGTTTTGTTATTGTGTCTGACCATGCTGTGAAACGACAGATCCGTGCAGCTGCTGAAAAAGTTGAGCGCGAGTTTTATGAAGGCGATTCGACTCGAACATGGGTCAAGGCCCTTGACCATTTGGGCACCGATCAAAACAAACCTTTTTTGGAGACTGCCCCCTACTTAATTGTCATTTTTTCCCAGCGCCATGGCTTTTTACCGGACGGCGGAAAAAAGAAACACTACTATGTAACTGAATCAGTAGGCATTGCAACAGGTATGCTTATTGCGGCAGTACACCATGCGGGTCTTGTTTCATTGACTTACACACCCAGCAAGATGAGATTTTTGAACAAAATTCTGTCTCGACCTTCAAATGAAAAACCTTTTATGATCCTTGTTGTCGGGTATCCGGCTGAAGATACCGTTGTTCCAGCAATTCGTAAAAAA
>JAFDHR010000376.1 GCA_019308645.1 Deltaproteobacteria bacterium | reverse complement strand
CATCGCCCTACTGAAATCGTTTCAGCTCCTAAGGTATATGGTTTTGATACTGGCTTTGTGTGTTACCATCGCGGATGGTTAGACCTTCGACCTGAGGATATGGGTCTGTTATGGGAACACTATATTCTTAATGAGTTCAACGGACGTTTACAGTTCAGAGATATATTCTACTGGCGAGACAAGCGCGGTCACGAAGTAGATTTTGTTCTTGCACATCGCGGGACACCGCCTATGGCTATTGAATGCAAATGGTCTGCCAATGATTTTGATAAAAGGAACATTCAGGCATTTCGCCTTCAATATTCTGAAGGGGGCAACTTTGTAGTGGCCCAAGACATTAATCGGCCATTCAGACGTTCCTATAACAACATTCTTGTTGATTTTGTAGACCTGGAAACCCTTATCGATATTGTTCGGAAAACAAAAAGAGGTATTTAAGATTAAAGATATAAGTTCAGCCACCAAGTCCCTGGCCCAGACCTGGGATGCAGTGACATAGTTATATAGCACCACCTTTTTAAGATTAAAGCATTAATAGATTATTACAATCATATCGCGCCAGGGCGGGCACAAAGGCACGAAGAAATGATTATGTCTCTTATTAAAAATGATATTCACCCTGTTAAATAGGGTTCCCTCCGGGAAATTTAACAGGGTTCAAAGAATTATATAATAGTCTTGGTGTCTCAGTGTCTTAGTGGCAAAATAGTTTCGACTAAAGAAAGATAGGAGGACAAGTCTGGACAAATTATCATCAAGCTTTGATGTATTAAAAAAGTCCTTTCCGGATTATGAAGACCGCCCGCAGCAGCGTGGAATGGCAGTTGAAATCTCGCGCTGTCTTAAGGGTAAAAAGAATCTCCTTATAGAGGCAGGCACAGGTGTTGGTAAGTCATTTGCCTATCTCATACCGGCGATACTTTCAGGCGAGAAGACCATTGTATCCACTGCCTCTCTGGCGCTTCAGGATCAACTTGTGATCAAGGATCTTGTTTTTCTTCAAAAGGAACTGCCTCAACAATTTTCATTTAGTATCCTCAAGGGGAAAAACAACTATCTTTGCGTTAAAAGAGAAAGGGAGTTTACAGATATAAGTGAAGCCTATACAACATTTCGCAAATGGTTGTTGGAAACCAAGACAGGTGAAAAGGGTGAACTTCCATTCATTCCAAAATTCTGGTCAAAGGTATGTGGTGATTCACAGGACTGTAATGGCAGAGAGTGCCCATTTTATGATTCCTGTTATTATTACAGGCATTATAGACATCTCTTCAAAAAGGATATTCTGGTAGTCAACCATCACCTCCTGATCTATGACATCCTTTCAGATTTTAATATCCTGCCCTTCCATAAACAATTGATCATCGATGAGGCAACTGAGGTTGAAGATATCATCTCACATGTTTTGGGCAGTACCTTAAGCTATCCAAGGGTGGCATGGCTCCTCTATAGATTAAAAGGATTAAAAATATTAGTTGATCCCCTATTTCCTAAAGTAGAATTCTTTTTTAAAGGAATGGATATGCCATCTCAGGCAGTTTTTCCAATCCCCGCACCCATCCTAAAAGAACTACAGGATTTAAAAAAGACTCTAACCCTGAATAGGGTAGTTTCAACACTTGAAAAGAATATGAAGGCCGTGTCCAATGATGAAATTTTAGACAGGATGGAGACGACCATAGGTTATGTAAAGTCACTTGCAGCAGATATAGATGATTTTATAGAGCAAAATGATACGGACAGGGTTTACTATATGGTGGGAAACAACCGTGATCGAGAGCTGAAAAGCAGCCTCGTAGAATCCCAGAAATCCTTTAAAGAGCTGATAAGCGAATATGAAAGTGTGGTCATGACATCAGCTACTCTAACATCAGGAGGAGATTTTGACTTTTTAAAGAGTAGGTTAGGCATTAAAGACTTTGAAGAAAGGATAATTGGCTCTCCCTTTGATTACAGAAAACAGGCCCTCCTTTATATTGATAATAACCTGCCTCTACCTGACAAGGGAAACGATGAAATATTTCAGGAAGAGAGCATTAATGTAATAGAGGGGCTTATCAATGCGTCCCATGGCAGGGCATTAGTGCTCTTTACCTCTTATAAACATCTCCATTTTGTGTCAAATAACATCAAGACAGACTACCCTTTCAAATCCCAGGGTGACATGCCCCCTGCAAGACTCATTCAGTGGTTTAAAGATACTTCGCATTCCGTGCTTCTGGCAACTGCTACTTTCTGGCAGGGAATTGACATAAGGGGGGAAAAGTTAAGCCTGGTGATTATTGCAAAGCTCCCCTTTACCCCCCCTGGAGATCCGGTGTACCAGGAAAGATGCAGGAGGCTGAGAGACAGATGGTTTGGCGAGCTTGCCCTCCCATCCGCTATTTTGGTATTGAGGCAGGGGTTTGGACGGCTCATTAGAGGGCGTAACGAATATGGTGTGGTTGCTATACTTGATACACGACTTGTTACACGTTCATATGGCAATACCATTGTCTCCTCACTGCCTGAGATAAATATCGTCCCTAATGTTGAAGATGTCAGAGACTTTTTTGACTCCATTTCTTAAGCAATGACCCTGATCACAAAAAATAAAAGATTCTGTGCATAATAGTCTGTCTTATCTCACATGAGACTCAATGTATTTCCTCATAGAGGAGCACTGGATTGCTAATTGCCTTGACAAAATCAAACCGTTTTTGTAGAATTTTTGATGGTGAACGGTACAGCTTCAAGATTAAGTCTGCTTAAGCGTGCCGTTCACCACTTCCCCTATTCCCCCACTTATTGACAATGAGGCCAGAGTTTAGTTTTTCATTTAGGAATGATCAGCATGCAGTCTCAATCCAAATCTTGCAGTTCAGAATCTTTTTGTCTATAATTGATTACAATCTACCCTTTTAATATACCAACCTAATAAAAGGAGAAACCGATGGACAATAATATAGATAATGAAATGGAAGACTTCGAGGAACAAATCGCTGATAACCTGAAATACAATCTTGAGGAGGAAGATCCCCCACGCCATAAAGCATTCCTTAGTTTTAAAACCCTGATCCTCGGGGGAATCGGTGTTCTTGTTTTGATTGTCCTTATTGCTCTATTCTTCGGAGGCGGCGATACGCTTTTGAAAAAGGATCTTGCATCCTTCAAAACAAGACTGGCCCTGCTCGAGAAAAGACTCACACGCTTCGAAGGGGTGGAACTGAGAGTAGCCTCTCTTGAAAAGAAAGCAAAAGAGCTGGAGCAATCTATGGCAGAGGTAGATAAATCCAAAAGGCTTGTAACACAACAGCATACTACACTGATCCAAAGACCTGATAGTTTACAAAAAGCAAAAACCCTCGTTCCTGCCAAGGGTAAAGCCCCAATAGCTACCAAAAAGAAATCCCCTTCTTTAGGTAAAAAGCGCTTTCACGAGGTCCGTTTCGGGGATACTCTCTACCGGATTGCCAATAAATATGGCATCTCAGTGAAGGAGCTATGTCGTCTTAATAATATAGACCAAAACAAGATTATACAACCAGGCCAGAAACTTGTGGTCTCGTCAGGGAGCAATTAATCAGCACCTGGTTTCTCGATAACATCGGGATTCAGGGTGCGCAACCGGTGAACGGATAGGAAATATGAAAAGCTTTTCTTAAATCCGATGATAATATGGAAGCGAAGTCAAAAGTAACTGATCGAATTTTAAGAGAAAAGAGAGAAAGTGCACAAAAGCTCACTATACTTTCTGAGATTACTCGACTTGTTTCCTCTCTTCTTCATTTGCAGGACGTATTGGATGCTATTGTAGATTTATTCACACGAGAATTTAAGCTTGATGCATGTTCAATCCGCTTGCTGGATGATGATGAAAACATGAGAATAAGGAGTCAAAAGGGTTTAAGCAAGAAATTTGTAGAGACAGCAACGAGAAAACCGACAGTCGATAGTTACTCAGGGGAATGTTTTCTCACTGGAAAAATAGTCATTGTCAACGAGGCGAAAGAAATCGACAAACCAATATCAACGACCCTGCTTGTTGGTGAAAATATCGAATCTTTTGCTGTTACTCCCATAAAGTCAGAAGGAAACATCATTGGCGTTCTTGTGACTGCTTCAAAAAAGAAGAACTACTTTCATGCACGCTACAATGACGTGATTTATATTATTGCCAGTCAAATTGGCCTAGCGATCAAGATTTCGCAGTTGTACGATGAGATTTACGTTTTCAGTCGAGAGCTTGAAAAAAAGGTTCAGGAAAGGACAAGAAAATTAGAAGAGAAAACCAAACAATTAGTTGAGGCTGAAAGACTTGCTTCACTGGGCAAAATGGCAAACAGGGTAGCCGATGAATGTAGGAATTCATTAACAGTAGTCGGTGGTTTTTCTCGGAGATTGTATAAAAAGACACCTGATGATGATCCACGAAAGAAAGATCTTGGGATAATAGTCGAAGAGGTAGCGGCCTTAGAAAGCAAAGTTTCAAAAATAATAAAGATCGAAAATAAAAAATAAGAGAGTGCTATTCTTAAAGAAGTATCAATACAGCATGCTCTATCCTGCCACCCACCGCAATTGCAATCTTTGCAGGCCTATCAATCTATCGGGGTATAGCCTTTAACCCAGATTATGCAGTAGACACCTACTGCGACCTGAAAAACCTTGCTGCAACGCTCGTTTCACGATTTTGCTTCTCAACATATTTATAAATATGCCTTCGGCACAAAATCG
Source organism: Deltaproteobacteria bacterium (assembly GCA_019308645.1). The sequence continues at coordinate 5 of JAFDHR010000376.1, read as the reverse complement.
CTCCA
>JAFDHR010000375.1 GCA_019308645.1 Deltaproteobacteria bacterium | reverse complement strand
GCGCATAGCATTCTAATATTTTTTTTTTTTTTAACAGTTCTTCCAAATCCTTCAGGCTTATATCTGTAATATAGGAACCTTTTCGCGGTAATGTAGTGATAAGTCCATCTCTTTCTAAAATCCTAAAGGCCTCCCTCACCGGTGATCTGCTTATACCCAAGTTTACGGCAATCTCAGATTCATTTATCTTCTGGCCTGGTCTAAATTCCCCGGTGAAGATCCTCTTACGTATGTTATCCAGAACAACGTTCATCAGGCTTCTTATCTCACCCCTGTCCCAGTTCCCCACTTTATTTATTTTATTATCACCCACATCAGGCTCCAATAATAGTCGATTGTCGACAATTGTATTAGTTTTCCCCTTCTTGTCAAGTGAATTTTGTATTCCTTAATATTTTCCCAATTTTTGTATTCAGCCACGGATTCACACAGATGGACACAGATAGGCTAAAATACAAAGAAACGACAGATATTATCCTTAACAGCTTTTATGAAGTTTATAATGATAATAAAAGAAAAAATCAGCGATAATCTGCGTTAATCTGCGGCTGAGTAGAGGACCAATTCTTTAAATAATTTCAGTAAATTTTTTCTTTTTTAACCATCTACTAACTATTACTATTGACTATGGTTAGCATAAACCTCGCTAAAAAAGTTGACAATTACATCAAATATGGATAAATGAGCACTATAATGACCAGCAAAGAAAATAAAAAGCCTGTTATCAATATCGAGTGGTGTAAAGGATGCGGAATCTGTGTAGAGTTTTGTCCGGAAGATGCCTTAGTTTTGAATGAAATGGAAAAGTCTAAGCTTGTATACCCAGAAAAATGTAATGGCTGCGGAATGTGTGAACTTCGCTGCCCTGATCTTGCAATTGAATTAAGATAATGCCACCAAGTCACCAAGACACAAAGAATTGAAAATTGACAATTGAAAATCGACAATCGGAACTGGTGACTTTGTGTCTTTGTGGCTAAATTAAGTAAGGTATTTGGTCCATGAAAAAAGATATCCGTTTTGTTCAAGGGAACGAGGCCGTTGTTGAGGCAGCTATGTATGCTAATCTGGATTTTTTTGCAGGGTATCCTATTACTCCTTCCACAGAGATTGCGGAATTACTCGCTTACCGGCTCCCAAAAAAGGGAGGAAAATTTATTCAGATGGAAGATGAGCTTTCTTCCATGTGTACAATAATCGGGGCCTCTCTTACGGGGAAAAAGGTCATGACAGCAACTAGTGGGCCAGGTTTTTCCCTCAAACAAGAGGCAATTGGTTTTGCTGTAATGACTGAGACCCCTTGTGTGATAGTAAATGTTCAGAGGGGAGGCCCTTCTACAGGTCTTCCCACAAGTGGGAGCCAGGGAGATGTCATGCAGGCACGCTGGGGAACCCACGGAGAACATGCTATCATTGCCCTGACAGCCTCCAATAATCAGGATGTTTTTGCTATTACAGTTGATGCCTTTAACCTATCTGAGACCTTTAGGACCCCTGTTATTTTACTCTTGGATGAAGTTGTTGCCCACACCAGAGAAAGGCTTATAATGCCAAAACCGGGGGAGCTCAATGTGGTGAAGAGATTACGGACATCTGTACCAAAAGGAACTGATTATCACCCTTATCTGCCCAGGGAAGATGGTCGGCTTCCTATGTCTGATTTCGGTGGTGACCATAGGTATAATGTTACCGGTTTGGCACATGACATGTGGGGTTTTCCCTCAAACAATCCAAAAATCGTATATGGATTGATGCGCCATCTGGTGGACAAGATACAAGGTCACACAAAAGAGATCACCAGGATAAAGGAATTCTTTATTGACGATGCAGAATATCTTTTGATCTCTTATGGATCATCTGCCAGGACTGCCCTTCATGTGGCAGAAAACAGGAGGGCAAGAGGTGAAAGGCTTGGGTTACTTGAACTCCAGACGCTTTGGCCATTCCCTGTTGATGTTGTCCAAGAGAAGTGCGCCTCTGCCAATTGTGTTATGGTAGTTGAGATGAATATGGGCCAGATCTTTTATGAGGTAAAAAAGGCAGTAGCTGACCCTCAAAAGGTATTTCTGGCTAACCAGATCGATGGCAGCTTTATAACCCCTACAGACATTTTGAACATCCTAAGAATTATCCAGGGAAAGGGGGCTTAGGTAGAGATTTATGAATTTCTAGAACTTATTGAAGTCAGGGAGCCTTTCGTGGCAGTTGAATTTTGACATCTACATGGAATGATGGAGTAATGGAGTAATGGTTAGTAAAAAAGGAAAAAAATCAATATAATGCTTCTTCTTTTTCTAAACCCATCATTCCAATATTCCAGTACTCCAATATTCCAATTTATGAGCGGAGCGAAATAATTTATGGCAGTGAAAGATTATATAAGAGAACGGTTTTTTCCCCACATCTGGTGTCCTGGCTGTGGTCACGGCACAATAATGGGCTCCATGATACGGGCAATAGAAAACTTAGGAATAAAGAAAAGTGACATTGTTGTTATCTCCGGTATCGGTTGTTCCTCCAGGATCTGTGGGTATCTCGATTTTCACACCCTACACACCATTCACGGAAGGGCCCTTGCCTTTGCAACAGGTGTTAAGCTCAGCAGGCCGGAGCTTACAGTAATCGTTCCTATGGGTGATGGTGATGCCTTTGCCATTGGCGGTAATCACCTTATCCATTCAGCAAGGCGTAATATTGACGTCACAGCTATTATCATGAACAATAACATATATGGTATGACAGGTGGACAATATTCGCCCTCCACTGGGTATGGGGACTTTGCAACCACAGCCCCTTATGGAAATATAGATCAACCCTTTGATTTCGTTAAGCTTGCACTAGGTGCTGGGGCCTCATTTGTGGCCAGGGCAACAACATACCATACGACCTCAATGATAAAGATACTGGAAAAGGCAATTACACATAAGGGTTTTTCAGTTG
>JAFDHR010000374.1 GCA_019308645.1 Deltaproteobacteria bacterium | reverse complement strand
AGAAGAAAGAGATGGCTAACATAGCCCTAAAATTTAAATAGGGAGGTTTTTATTATGCCTAAGAAATATACTGTATTATTAATTGCACTTATTTTTGGTATGGGGGTGCTATTTACCTCCTGTGCCGGCGTACCAACCAAGCCGACTGCGGCCAATTTTAAGGATCCAGTGATAACGTTAGACTATATTGGTCCAAGTTATTACGAGGGATTCTGGTATTACGGGAAAGCAAAAGTTGCAATGGGTAAAGCCCCTAAAGGCGGAGGCTCTTCTCCAGTCACACTTGATTTTGTTTTTGATATCGCAAACCCTAACAGCTATCCGATTCTGTTAGATTCTTCTCAGTTCTTCTTGTACTTTGATGATTATGAATTACGCATCGTCAAGGATAATAATGAAATGTGGATACCTGCTGGGAAAACTAATTCAAAGGTGCTACATGTAACGCTGACCCCGTTTTCCACATATGTTAAATTTTTATTGGCCAGCAAGGAATTGTCTATAGCGAGAGGAGATAAGCCTTGGGATAAAATTACACAATGGTGGACCGGGCTTCCAGATATGTCGTTCAAGATTGATGTTAAAGAAGCATCATTTTCTTTTAGCGCTAACGGTGTCTCTAAAGCAGTTGGTGTTAATGCCACGTATCCCTAATCATTGTGTAGAACCTCTAAAGAGGACCGCCAAAGTTTATTTGACTTTGGCGGTCTTTCCCTTACCAATGTTTAACTATTCACTGCAGAAGCACAAAGATCATCGATCTCTGTGCTTCTGCCTATGTGCGTTGATATGATATGGATTTGAAAGAGGTAACCTATGGGTTTATATGATTTTACTATCTATGATGTAATAAGCCGGAATGCCAGGTGTTTTAAACAGAGGCCAGCCTGGTTAGAGTTATCTGATGGCCGGGAAATAACATTCGGTGAGTTAAAGGATATGGTTGATCATCTGGCAAAAGGCCTGCAAGATGTGGGACTAAAGAAAGGTGATCGCATAGGAATACTGGGAAAAAACAGCCTTGAATATTTTTTACTTTATGGTGTGGCCTCTGCATTAGGTCTAATTGTCATCGCAATAAACTGGCGTTTGTCAGCCGATGAGGTAGAAAATAACCTGGCTGATGGAGCGCCACGATTGGTCTTTGCTGATCCCGAGTTCCAGGAACTGATCAACGGGCTAAAAGATAAACTAACATCTGTAGAAAAATATTACAACCTAAGCGGAGAGGGAGGCTCTTTTGAAGATTTCAATCGATTGCTTGATAATAATGCAGATTTTAAACCGGAAGAGGTAGCTACAGATGATGGCACTGTTATAATCCATACAGCAGCAGTAGAAGGTAAGCCAAGGGGCGCACTTGTGACCCATCGCAATATTCTCTCTGCAACCACACAGTTTGCTCATGTATTCAAGATATATAAAGAAGATGTTCACCTCAACCTTCTTCCACTCTTCCATGTGGGAGGCCTTTTTATCGCTATGACCGCATTTCATGCAGGGGCACTGAATATTAATGTAAGTAGATTTGACGCAGACCAGGCCGTAGATTTTATTCAGGAAAAAAAGATTACCATGTTATTTGACTTTGCACCGATCCTGGCATCAATCCTTGATAGTCAAGAAAAAAGCGGGAAAGATATCAGCTCTTTAAGGCTGGTGGCTGGTCTTGACAGCCCTGAGACTATAGAAAGATATCAAAAGGTAACAGGCGGTGAGTTTTTTGTTGTTTATGGTCAGACAGAAGTTTCATGCCTGGTAACTATTTCGCCATACAATGAAAAACCCGGATCTGCTGGACGGCCTTTGCCACTTGCTGACGTACGGCTTTTTGATGACTATGATAAAGAGGTGGAAACCGGCCAGGTAGGCGAGATCGTGGTGAGGGGGCCTATGGTTTTTAAGGGCTACTGGAATCTGCCTAAGGAAACAGCCCACACATTCAGGGAAGGGTGGCATCATACAGGAGACCAAGGACGTTTTGACGAGGAAGGCTTTCTCATGTATGCTGGACGCAAAGCAGAAAAAGAGCTTATCAAACCAGGCGGTGAAAATGTTTACCCAGCTGAGGTGGAAAAGGTGATCCTCCAGCATCCTGCAGTTGAGAGAACCGTTGTTTTTGGAGTGCCTGACCCTAAATGGAAAGAGGGAATCAAGGCAGTCTGCGAGTTGAAAGAAGGGCAAAGCCTTGAGCCACAGGAACTTATAGATTTTGTTGGTGAACGTATTGCCAGGTTTAAAAAGCCTCAATATGTGGCATTTATCAAAGATTTTCCCCTTCTTGAGGATGGCTCTCCGGACAGGGCCAAGGTTAAGGAATTGTATGGGAAAGAGCAATAAACTCTATTCCAAAAATCAGAATTAAAAGCCCTACTTAAAATGTAGGGCTTTTTTATTAGTAATGCTCTGAAATTTTAAGTGATTAGATTGAGACGTTTGAGGTCAGCTTCATCCCATTTTGTTCCTTGGATTAAACTTCGGAGGGTTCCAGGAGGTAAGGTATCTTTAGCATGGTGATAATGAACGACTACACGACGGCCATCAGGGTGGCGATAAACTCGTTGACTTCCTTTTCGTCTCGTATATTGAAATCCATCTTGTTCAAGTGCTCGAATTAGATCTCTGATGGGTGTATTTTTAAGCTTGTTAATCATAGTGAGACTGCTATAGCAGGCTCATTAATAACTTCTATTTTATCCGATGAGGTTGGAAGTCCCTCTCCGGCATCTACCATATCCTCTATATATATCTCGGCAGCATCTTTTATGTTTATTAACGCATCTTGTCGAGAATAACCCCAACTGGAACAACCTGGAAGTGTTGGGATCCACCTCCCATCTTCCTCTTCTTTGAGATCAACCCTTAAAACAAAAGTCTTCATATCTTACCTCCCATTAGATAATGATTGAAAAGTATAACATCTTCAAATAAATGTCAAATACTGAAGTCCCAAAATTAAATTTGAGCTTCGTTTCCGAATTCCAGAACACAGAAGCCTTTGACATTTGTGTAAACCTATACTAACCATGTTTAATAAATTTGGATTTTGGCAACGGGCTACTGACAACTCCTTTCAACGGACATCATAGGAATCATGGAGCCAAAAAAAACAGAGGCGATTATTTTAAGGACAAAAGATTTTGGTGAATCTGACCTTATCGTTACCGTTTTTTCTTATCGTTACGGGACGCTAAAGGGGGTGGCTAAAGGGGCTCGCAGAAGTTCCAAACGATTTGTTAACTCTCTTACTACTTTTTCCTTGGTAAATCTTGCGTTTAGAGAGCGAAGAAGCGGTGATCTTGTTTTGCTTGAATCGTGTGACTTAATCGAAGGTTTTCCGGCAATTCGATCAGATTACAATATCTTGTTAAGGGCAAGCTATATGGTGGAGCTGACAGAGACCCTTTTTCCA
>JAFDHR010000020.1 GCA_019308645.1 Deltaproteobacteria bacterium | reverse complement strand
AAATATAAAATATTACATGTCTCTTTTATCTTGACAACTTAGATCACCTATGATTATTAAAGTGATCAATTTTTTAATGAAGACACATTAATTTATGAAACGAACATTTCAGCCAAGCAACATAAAGAGATCTCGTACGCACGGTTTTCGAGCCAGAATGAGCAGTAAAGGTGGCAGAAATGTGATAAAGAGAAGGAGGGCAAAAGGCCGAAAAAGACTATCTGTGTGACTATCATGCGTAGCAGTATTTTATAAGGGTTAGGCTTTGCCCATATCGTAGCGACAAGCTTTTAAGATGGGATTATTTTCTTTTAAACGAGAGGAGCGAATATTAAAAAAGGAGGAGTTCATTTCTTTAAAGCTTCATGGGAAACGCTATTATACAAAAAATTTTGTTGTTATTATAAAAGAAAATAGGGGGGATATTACCAGATTAGGTATAACGGTCAGCAAAAGGTTTGGAAATTCAGTAAAAAGAAACAGGATTAAGCGATTGATAAGAGAATTCTTTAGGCTAAACAAACAACAGATTCCAAAAGGATACGATCTTATAATTACTGCTTTAATAGGAAATAATGCGTTCGACTTTTTTAAGGTACAAGAGGAGTTAGGAAACTTACTGCTAAAAAATGATGGTCCTTTCTTTTAAGCCTCGAGCTTACATAGTTTCATTAATTAAACTTTATCAGGTATTAGTATCACCGTTTATGCCATCCTCTTGCCGCTTTATGCCTACCTGTTCTACCTACGCCTCCCTTGCCATTGATAAATACGGTATAATAAAAGGAGGGTTCCTCGCTTTAATCAGGATCCTTAAATGCCACCCCTTTCATCCGGGGGGCTATGATCCTCTCAAGTAAGCCCAGTTAGAATTATAGGTGGAACTTTGTGCCCCGTGTGAAGGACAAATCTCCTTTATGCATATCTCCCGAAAGCATCCCCATCCAGACACATTCTAACAGGGTAAACTTCTGTTTAATAGCGCTTTTGAGTTTCGATAACATTGTTTAGCGTTTTATTTGTCAATCAAGCGGCACAGGTTGATAATTTTAACATTAGTTATTATAATTCACTTTGTGTGTCTGCTCAATAATTTAAGGAAGGGCATGGGTGTCTTTTTTTGTTATGCCCTTCTTAATAGGGTGCCTTGCCATGTCATTTCAAAATTGGGTAATAGCCTCTCGGCCCTGAGCCTGTCGAGAGCCGTTCGGCCTTGAGCTCGGGGCCGAAAGGCTCATGTCGAGTCGCTCGAGGCCGAAGGGCAACTTGGCCTTAGAATCATATGCTCCGTCTATATTATCTCCCGACATGTCGGGAAAACGACAACTAAGCTTAAGTTATATTTAAGGGCATAAGCAAAAAAAGATACCCATGCCCTAAAAAAGCAGTAAATTTCCACAAGATTTTGAGCAATTACACTTTGTTTTAAATTAGGAATTTATTTATGGATAAAAGAACTTTGTTGGCTTTAGGCCTGTCATTCCTTGTCTTCCTTTTATGGTCCGTTTTATTTGGCCCAAAGCCAACAGATAAATCAACTGAGAAACAGTCGATACCCAAAAAAGAGCAATCTCAACCCGCTTTGGAAGACAGACCATTGCCCGCAGGCCCAAAGCGGGATCTTATGTTAGAGACGGAAAGAGACGCCGGAGATATCACGGTCAAAACAGACCTTTATACGGCTATTTTTTCTGGGTCTGGTCCTCTCATTAAGAGCTTTAAATTAAGTAATTACCTGTCCAAGCTCGAAAAAGGCGCTCCCTTAAAAGAATTAATTCACGTTAAAAATAAAGATGGATATGGCTTTAATCTTGGATTCTCTGGACAAAGCATACCCAACGCTAACTGGGCTGCTTATAAGGTAAATCGCCAGAGTATTTCTATCAGAACAGGTGGTCAGCCACAGGAATTGATTTATGAGTGGGAATCACCTCAGGGAATAGGGATAACAACAAGGTTTGTTTTTTATTCTGATAGTTACAAGATTGACCTGTCAGTAATAATTGATAATAGATCTGAATACATAATTGATGATAGTCTTTTATTAAACCTGGCCCATTTCCCCCAACAGACCAAGAAGAGCTATTATGCGTTTGAGGGTATGGCCTTTCTTGTTGGCAACAAACTAGAAGAGGTTAAGGTCAAAAAATTAAAGGATAAGCTATTTTCTGGCCAGATATCCTGGATTGCCTATGAAGAAGCGTATTTTATGACCGCAATAATCAGTGAGGAAGACAAGGAAGCAACAGTAAAAGGCACAACCCTTCCCGATGGTGAGGTCAGAATAACTTACATAACTCCCTCGCTGAAACTCAGGCAGCACCAGAAGGCAACAGAGAGCTTTACCCTTTATCTTGGCCCCAGGGATCTCGATATTCTAAAGGCTCTGAACAAAAAACTAGAAAAGGCTATCAACTTTGGATGGTTTGATATTATTGCAAAACCCCTATTGGTTACTCTCAGGTTTTTCAACAAATACTTAGGTAATTATGGCATTTCAATCATATTGCTTACTATTATTATCAAGATACTGTTTTGGCCTCTCACACACAAAAGTTATCAATCCATGAAGGAAATGAGGAAACTTCAACCTATGATGGCCAAAATACGAGAGAAATATAAAGGCAATAAGCAAGAAATGCAGAAACAACTTATGGGTCTTTACAAAACTTACAAAATTAATCCCATGGGAGGTTGTTTGCCCATGATAGTCCAGATTCCCGTTTTTTTCGCCCTTTTTCGAGTCTTACCGAACTCAATAGAGCTAAGACATGCTCCTTTTGTTCTATGGATTAAAGATCTCTCTGCACCTGACAGGCTTTTCTCTTTTCCCTTCCAAATTCCTTTTATGACTCCCCCTTATGGTATACCTGTGTTAACCCTAATAATGGGAGCATCCATGTTTCTCCAGCAAAAGATGACACCGACTCCAGGAGATCCTGCTCAGGCCAAGATGATGATGCTTCTGCCAATCGTATTTACATTCTTGTTTATTAATTTTCCCTCTGGTTTAGTGCTTTATTGGTTAGTAAACAATGTACTATCAATAGCTCAACAATATAGGATTAATAAACAAGTGGGCTAATTTTAGGAGGAAATTTTATGTCGTCTACAGAAATAGAAGCCAAAACAACGCAAGAGGCTATTGAAAAGGCCTGTAAACATTTTAATTTAAGCGAGGAGGAGCTTGATATAGAGGTATTGGAAACCAGATCTGTTGGAATTTTTGGTTTAGCAGGCAATAAGAAAGCTAAAATCAGGGCAACGCCAAAGGGGGATAATAGTACAGCGCTTGCCCAAGAAATACTCACAAAAATAATTTCATTAATATCCCCAGATACAAAGATATCTGCAAGGAAAAAAGCTGATGATATCGTTTTAAATATAGAAGGGAATAACCCTGGGATCCTAATAGGACCTAAGGGTAAGACCTTAGAGGCATTGGAGTTTATCATCAATAAGGCAGTAAATAAGGCATCTGAAAAAAAGGTAAGGGTAATTGTTGATGCGGAGAATTACAGGCAAAGAAGAGAGGAATTCTTAGAGAGACTGGCATTTAGAATGGGCGAAAAAGCGAAAAAGACAAGAAAAACTGTCACGATAGACCCAATAAGCCCACACGACAGAAGAATAGTTCATCTTGCCCTTAAAGGAGATTACCAGCTCCAAACAAAAAGTAATGGTGAAGGTTTCTTTAAGAGTGTGTTTATTATTCCAAACAAAAAGAAGATCGATAAAAACCAAAATGATTAGTCCCGAGTTGCTTCTTCTATTATGGATTATAAAGAGGAGACCATTGCTGCTATAGCTACTCCAATAGGGGTAGGCGGTATAGGAATAATTAGGATTAGTGGGTATAATGCTGAAAACATCGCACGGAAAATTTTTCGATCAAAGTCCCCCATTAAATCATTTGATAGCTTTCGTCTTTACTTAGGCCATATTATCGACCCGAAATCAAACCTTCCTGTCGACGAAGTTCTGCTTTCCGTAATGCACGCCCCCTTCTCTTATACCCGAGAAGACGTGGCCGAAATTAATTCTCACAGTGGCTACGCAATCCTGTCATATATACTCCAGATAATTCTTCAAACAGGCGCCAGACTGGCCAAACCTGGTGAATTCACCCTCAGGGCCTTCCTGAACGGGAGGCTCGATTTAACCCAGGCCGAAGCGATTATAGACTTAATAAATGCGAAAGGTGATATGTCAATGAGGTTGGCAACCGGCCAGCTTATTGGAGCATTAAAAACAAAAATTAATGAAATTAGGCAGGTGCTCATCGAAATCCTTGCAGACATAGAGTCTTTAATAGATTTTTCTAATGAAGAATCTTCTGAAGTAACAAAATCACACACAGTAGATCATCTAAACGAAAATGTTATACAGCCTATTAAAAAGCTCATAGCAGCCTACACGCAAAGAAAGATCTGGCATGAGGGTACTGCCGTAGTTATAGCCGGACGGGTCAATGTCGGTAAATCGAGCATTTTAAATAGGTTTTTACAGGAGGACAGGGCAATCGTTACTCCAATACCAGGAACAACGCGTGATATTCTCGAATATACTATTACTATTGAAGGGCTTCCTTTAAAACTGGTAGATACAGCCGGTATGCGAAAGATTAGAGGAGAGATTGAAAGAAAGGGTGTAAATTTAACAAACACTCAACTTGGGCTGGCTGATCTAACTCTTTTGGTGATCGACCGAAGCAGACCTTTAAATCAATACGACTTTACTCTTTTGCGAAAAGTCGATAAAAGTGCCACTATAGCTATTATAAACAAAATTGATCTTCCCGCGAAACTAAGTGACAAAAAGATCAATGCTGTATTTCAAACCCTTCCCACGGTTGCTATTTCTGCCCTCACAGGGGAAGGATTTGAAACGCTAAATAAAGTAATCTTTAATAAGATTGTTAATAGGAATATCGATGTTTATTCGGCGCCTATTGTTCCTAACATAAGACATAAAACTACATTAACTAACGCCTCTATGTTTTTAGAAAAGGCATCTAAAAATTTAATAGATGGTTTTCCGTTGGAAATAGTAGCAGCGGATCTTTTGTGGGCGAAAAATGCTTTAGATGAAATAACGGGAAATAAAACAACAGAAGAGATATTAGACAACATTTTTAGTAAATTTTGTATTGGTAAATAACCCCTTAATAATTCCCTACAACTGTCACGCTTAGAGTTAATAAATATATTGTAAATAATAACCTAATATTCTATACTTAAATATGAATAAAGATTTATTGTAGCCGTTCACGGGTTCAAAGGTTCAAGGTTACGTTCTTGTCCCCTGACTCCATTTTGGGGGCGTATTTATGTGAGAAACGCCCGGCTTCGTCATTCCCAATCTGAAAGTTGGCGGCGTATTGGTAAATATCTGGTAAAACCAGCATTTTTTACGAGGGCTTCGGGTCTTCAATTTTGTCCTTGTCCCTAACCCTGAACGTTGAACCCGGAACCTGTGAACGCTTACGATTTATTAATTGATATTTTTGGACCACGCTAACGCCCTTATGGTATTGGTAGAAAAATGTCTTGATTATAGAGTTGGTTTTCACCGGGATGACAGTAGAGTCATGCCTTATACATCAAATCTATCTTAAAAGATTGATAGATATATTTAACAATCTAACACTAAAGTAAGGAGGTACGGAAATATGAATTTTGAATTATCTGAAGAACTGCAAATGCTTAAGGATATGGTTCGTAATTTTGTCGACGAGAAAATTTCTCCGTTTGCAGATGACTGGGAAGAAAATCACCATTTCCCATACGAAGAGGCTATTAAACCGATGGGTGAGTTGGGTTTTTTCGGCACAGTTATCCCTGAGGAATACGGGGGAAATAATATGGGTTGGCTGGCAGCTATAATATTAACTGAGGAAATTGCCCGTGGTTGTAGTGCGTTGCGGGTTCAGATTAATATGCAGACAACAGGCAATGCCTTCACCATCAACCATTATGGCAGCGAGGAGTTAAAAAGGAAATATATTCCTAAGTTGGTGAGTGCCGAGTATGTAGGGGCATTCGCAATGACAGAGCCTAACGCCGGGTCTGATGTTATGTCTATGAAATCTACTGCCGAGGATAAAGGAGATCACTGGGTTTTAAACGGTTATAAGACATGGATCTCTAATGCCAGTGTTGCGGATGCGGTCATTATTTATGCATACACAGATAAGGAAGCTAAGGCGAGAGGTATGTCCGCCTTTGTTGTTGAGCCTAAGAACTTTAATGGAATCACAACCACAGATTTAGATAAAACAGGTACACATGCAACACCAACCGGTGAAATTATCATGGAAAATACCAAGGTCCCGAAAGAAAACATTATAGGTAAACCAGGAGATGGGGTTAAGATACTTTTTGGCTCCCTTGCTAACTCCCGTCTTTCCGCTGCCGCCGGGGGCGTTGGTGTGGCACAAGCCTGTTTAGAGGCCGTTACTAAATATGCTATGGAGCGGGAGCAGTTCGGTCAGGCAGTGGGGAAATTTCAAATGAATCAAGATATGGTCGCCCAGATGGTCTCAGAGATTGAGGCTGCAAGACTATCCTGCTACAGGGCAGCATGGCAAAAGGATCAGGGAATGTTGGGAAATAATATGGAGGTGGCTCAAGCCAAGTATCTGGCTGGTGAAGTTGTCTACAAGTCCTCTCGATACGCCATGAGTATTCTTGGGGCTTATGGTTACTCTACAGAGTATCCGGTTGCCCGTTATTACAAGGACACTCCTCCTTATGGTATGGTAGAAGGATCAACTAATATCTGTAAATTCATCATTGCACAAGATCAACTCGGTATAAGGAAGGCAAACAGATAAACCCTGTTACAACTACCGCGCGCTTATACGCGGGGTAGAAAATAGACGGTTATTAAGTATGTAGATTAGAGATTGTAAGGTTTAGTATATATTTTTAAACATAGACTGGTTGTAAAAACCCGAGTTATAAAAAATATATATAGTAGAAAATATAGTTAAGTAAGTACGTTAACCTATTTCTAAACAATTAGGTGCTTCCTTATTGTTATTATTAGTAATATAAAATGAAAGTAATAACATAATTTTAAAACTTTGGAGTAAACATGGAAATTAAAATTAACAGAGATGTTCTTTTAAAAGGCGTGTCTCGTGTTCAAGGAATCCTGGAAAAAAGAAGTCATATGCCTATACTGTCTACAATACTTTTAGTAACGAAACAAGATAAAATTGAAATATCAGCGACTGATTTAGAGATTGGATTTCAAAATAGTTACCCGGCTGAAATTGTTAAGCCTGGTAGTGTAACTATCTCTGGTAAAAAACTTCTCGATATAACAAGAGAAACTAACAGTAAGAATATTTACATATTAGAAAAAGAAAATAACTGGATTTATATTTCTGATAATAAAGCCCATTATAATCTTTCTTGTCTTCCTGCTGATGAATTCCCTATTTTAACAGAGCCGGAAGGGATAATAATGATAGAAATAAATAGTAAAATATTAACTGAGATGATTAATAAAACTATTTACTCGATAACTATGGAGGATACCGCCTTTAAATTATCAGGTGTGTTTATGGAAATAGTAAATAAAGACAAAGAGGATTTTTTAAGAATGGTTGCTACAGACGGCCATAGACTCTCACTGATTGATAAAAAAATACCTAAACTTCAGGAAATAGATATTAAACAAGGTGTTATGATTCCTAAAAAGGGTTTAATGGAGTTAAATAAACTTGCTTTAGAAAACGGAAACATCCTTTTCGGGATAAAACAAAACAATCTGGTAGGCAAAAAAGAGGAGGCTTTAATCGTAATAAGGTTGTTGGACACGAAATTTCCTGATTACAAAGACGTTATCCTCCCAAAAAAAGAAGATAAAAAAAACATTATCACTGTGGATAGAAACCTTTTATTAGAATCCATGAGAAGAATGATGATAATCGGGGGTGATCAGTATCAAGGAGCGAAAATAACCATGGAAACGGATTATTTAGAGATGGTGTCTGTAAACCCTGATTTAGGTGATGTGGAGGAAAAAATAGAAATTAAATATGACGGGGAACCAATAGAGATAGGTTTTAATCCTAAATATTTTATAGATGCCCTTCAGACGATGGACAGCGATATAATCTTTTTAGATATTAAAGATCAAACAAGCCCATGCCTGATTACCGGAGAACAAGATGAGGGTTTTCTGGGTTTAATTATGCCGATGAGGGTTTAAAAGATGATAGATAAAAAAAAGTACACTGCATCGAATATTAAAGTTTTAAAAGACTTGCTGGCCGTCAGAAAGAGACCAGCGATGTATATTGGAAATACATCAACAGAAGGACTTCATCATTTACTATATGAGGTTGTAGATAATAGTGTAGATGAAGCGTTAGCGGGTTATTGTGACCAAATAGATATCAAAATATTAATCGATAATAGTATCGTCGTAAAAGATGATGGCAGAGGGATACCAGTAGGTATGCATAAATCCGAAAAATTGCCAGCCCTTGAGGTTGTAATGACCAAACTCCACGCCGGAGGTAAGTTTGATAATAAAAGCTATAAAGTATCCGGAGGTTTACATGGTGTTGGTGTTTCAGTTGTGAATGCGCTTTCTGAGTATCTCGAAGTGGAGGTATATTTAAATGGTAATGTGTATTATCAAAAGTATGAGAGGGGAGTAACCGTTAGCCCTATGGAGATAATAGGAAAAACAAAAAGAAGGGGAACGAGCATCCACTTTAGGCCTGATGAGGATATCTTTGAAACGACAGATTTTAGTTTTGATATAATTCGCCAAAGGATGAGGGAATTAGCATTTTTAAATACCGGATTAAAAATAAATATCTACGATGACAGAACACATAAAGAGAAAAACCTTTTTTATAAAGGGGGCATAGTATCTTTTGTAGAATATTTAAACCAAAATCAGGATGTTATACACCCTAAACCTATATATATTAATGGAGAGAGAAATGGGGTTAATGTTGAAATAGCGCTTCAATATAACCGTTCTTACATACAGAAAATATTTTCATTCGCTAATAATATAAACACAAGAGAAGGTGGTAGCCACCTGGTTGGGTTTAAGGCAGCTTTAACAAGGAGCATAAACTCTTATCTCCAGGGAAGCCAACAGGGTAAAAACATAAGACTGACAGGCGATGATGTACGTGAAGGAATCGCTGCAGTTATAAGTGTGAAGTTACGGGAAGCGCAATTTGAGGGTCAAACTAAAAGCAGGCTTGGAAACAGTGAGGTAAAGGGTTTAGTTGAAAACCTTGTTAATGAAAAACTAACCATTATATTCGAGGAAAATCCACATATAATAAAAAATATTTTACACAAGGTTGTTGAATCAGCAACGGTAAGGGAGGCCGCACAAAAAGCGAGAGAGCTGACTAGAAGAAAAGGGATTTTGTCTGAAAGTTTTTTACCCGGAAAACTTGCCGACTGCCAGGAAAAGGAACCTGAGAGGTGTGAAGTGTTTTTGGTAGAGGGAGATTCAGCTGGTGGCTCGGCTAAGCAGGGTAGAGATAGAAGGTTCCAGGCTATTTTGCCCCTTAGGGGGAAAATACTAAATATCGAAAAGGCACGTTTTGATAAGATGCTTTCTAGTGAGGAAATAAGGACTATAATCTCTGCTTTAGGTACTGGAATTGGTCAGGAGGAATACAGTCTTTTAAAGCTTCGCTATAATAAAGTAATTATTATGACAGACGCCGATGTTGATGGATCACACATAAGAACCCTTCTTTTAACCTTTTTTTATCGACAGATGCCGGACCTCGTGGAAGAAGGGCACCTATATGTTGCAAAGCCCCCTCTCTATAGAATGAAAGACGGAAAAGAAGAAATTTTTTTCCATAATGAAGATAGTTACAATTCTTATCTGATAGATAGAGTCTCGGAAAAGGAAACAATCTGGGTAAATGGACAAAAAAAGATCACAGGAAAAAAACTCCGGTTGTTACTCCATACACTGATTGATTATCTCGATAAAATCAACAGCTTAGCAAGAAAGGGGTACAGCAGTAGGTTTTTAAACCTTATATGCCAAAAAGAGATTAATAAAAACCACATAAAAGACAAAGACTTTACTGTTTCTCTATCGAAGGAATTAGAGAAAGAAGGTTTTATTACCGAGGAAATAATTTTTGATGAAGAACATAATCGTTATGAGTTGCTATTAAAGGATCAAAAAAATAACGGATTTCATTTTAAAGTTAATTGGGAGCTTTTAACCTCACCAGAATTTCAGAAGGTGCTAAACCTCGATCGAGAGCTCAAAGATCTGAATAGTCCATTCGTTTTGGTTGGTGATGAAAAAAGTAAAACGCGGATAGAGACAAAGGAAAAACTTGTTGAATATCTGGTGGATAAAGCAAAGAAGGGGACCGTGATACAGAGATATAAGGGATTAGGAGAGATGAATCCGGAACAGTTATGGCAGACAACCATGAATCCAGAAAAAAGAGGTTTGGTAAGAATAACAATTGAAGATGCCATAGCTGCTGATGAAATCTTTACCTTGCTTATGGGTGATAAGGTTGAACCTCGAAGAGAGTTTATTCAAAGTAATGCATTAGAGGTGAAAGAATTAGACATTTAGTGCCTGAACGAAAAGCCAGTTCAGGCACGATTTTGGATTTGGGATTGCGGATTTTGGATTAAAAAATAAAGCAATTTCAAAGCCTTGAAGATTTAAGGCCAAAGCTTGAAAACTATATTTCGAGGTTTTCGTTCAGACACTATTTAGAGAATTAAGAAGAGCGCCTAAAATTATGAATCGTAACTATTATAACTTTAGGCGCTTTTAATTTTAGCTCATTTTACGCATTTCCAGTATCTGTTCAATAAGTTAATGCGCCTAAGAAAGCAGTAAATTTCCACAGGATTTTGAGCAATTACCATTTCCATCAAGGAGACAGAATGAATCCTTTAAAGTCAGTAGATTTAAATGCTGTTACCATAGAAGAAGAGATGAAAAGGTCTTATCTGGAATATGCCATGAGTGTAATTGTTGGCAGGGCATTACCAGACATACGAGACGGACTTAAACCTGTTCACAGGAGAGTCCTTTTCGCCATGGAACAGCTAAAAAATTATCATAACAGACCATTTAAAAAATCTGCCAGGGTAGTAGGTGATGTTATTGGAAAGTATCATCCTCATGGCGATGCAGCCGTTTATGATACTATTGTAAGGATGGCTCAGCCCTTTTCCATGAGGTATCCATTAATTGATGGCCAGGGCAACTTTGGTTCAGTAGACGGTGATCCAGCGGCGGCAATGAGGTATACCGAGATAAGAATGCAGGATATAGCGGAACAGTTTTTGTTAGATGTAGAAAAAGAAACGGTCGATTTTGTATCTAATTACGATGGCTCCTTATTAGAACCTGTGATATTGCCTACCAATATACCCAATTTACTTATTAGCGGATCGTCTGGCATAGCGGTAGGTATGGCTACCAATATACCACCGCATAATCTTAAGGAGGTAGCAGACGCCATTATCCATACTATAGATAACCCGGATATAACCTTAAGAGAACTTATGATCGATGTGCCGGGTCCAGATTTTCCAACATCCGGCTATATTCATAGAGAGAAAGGCATTCAAGAGGCCTATTCCACTGGAAGAGGCATCATAAAGATTCGTGCACGGGCATTTGTGGAGAAGATAGGGGAGAATAAAGAACGGATAGTTATAACCGAAATACCATATCAAGTTAACAAGGCGAATTTACTTAAGAGCATAGGAGAGCTGGTTAAAAATAAAAAAATTGATGGAATAAGCGATATACGAGATGAGTCAGACCGTGATGGCTTAAGGGTGGCAATCGATATGAAGCGAGATGCTAATGCAGCAATAATCCTCAATCGCCTCTATAAGTTTACACAAATGGAGGTATCTTTTGGGATTATTATGCTGGCCATTGTAGATGGAAGACCAGAGATATTAAGCCTTAAGCAGATAATACAGCACTTTATTAATTACAGAGAAGAAATAGTCGTACGTCGAATATCTTTTGAATTAAAAAAGGCTGAGGCAAGGGCCCATATTTTAGAAGGCCTGAAGATCGCATTAGAACACCTCGATAGAGTCGTTCAGCTTATTCGATCTTCTCCTTCCCCATCGGAGGCCAAGGTAAGGCTCAAAGAGAACTTTCAACTTTCAGATATACAAGCCCAGGCTATTCTGGATATGAGGCTACAAAGATTGACCGGTCTCGAAAGAGATAAGATAACCGATGAGTATAATAGCACTATCAAAGATATCGCGAGATTTAAGGCTATCTTAAGCAATGATGCTCTCGTGTTAGATATCATAAAAAAGGAAACGATGGAGATTAAGGAAAGGTATGGCGATGAGCGGCGAACCGAGATTATCAGAGATGTTCAGGATATAGATATCGAGGATTTGATCGTAGATGAGGATATGGTTATCACAGTAAGTCATGCGGGCTATATCAAGAGAAGCCCGATTAGCCTCTATCGGGCTCAACGAAGGGGTGGGAAGGGGGTGTCCGGGGCAAAGACCAGGGAAGAGGATTTTGTGGTATCTATGTTTATTGCCTCAACTCATGATTATCTTCTTTTCTTTATGAATACCGGCCGTCTCTACTGGAGAAAAGTACACGAGATACCTGAAGCAGGAAGAATTGCCAAAGGGACAGCTATCGTAAATTTGTTAAATCTTCAGCCAGAAGAGTATATAGCCACTATCCTGTCATTAAAGGGCTTTGAGGATGGAAAGTATGTTGTTATGGCAACCAAGAATGGTTTGGTAAAAAAGACAAAGCTTTCTGCCTATAGTAGGCCTCGATTAACAGGTGTTGCTGCTTTAAAGACAAACAAAGGAGATGAGTTAATAGGAGTAAGGGTGACCAATGGAGAGCAGGATATCTTTTTAAGTACAAAAAGGGGGAAGGCAATACGATTCAGCGAAAAGGGCCTGAGGGCGATGGGTCGCGTGGCCGCAGGAAATAAAGGGATTCGTCTTGCAGATAAGGATCAGGTGGTGAGCATAGAGATTTTGAATGAGGGCGCAACCATACTCACCATTACAGAAAACGGCTATGGCAAGAGGACAGACACCAGAGAGTACAGGGCGCAACAAAGAGGTGGCAAAGGTGTCTTTTCAATAAAGACATCAAAGAGAAATGGCCCTGTAGTAAGCGCTAACCAGGTAACAGAGAATGACGAGCTGATGATTCTATCAGGAAAAGGGAAGATTATTAGAATAAAAACATCTGATATTTCTGTTATAGGGCGGAATACTCAAGGGGTAAAGCTGATAAATCTTAAAACACCTGAAAAGGTTGTAGCTGTAGCCAGATTGATGGAAACATAAGGGTGGCAACAATGGTCAAAATCGGTGTCGTGGGCGGAGGCAGTTGGGGTACTACTATAGCAAACCATATGGCCCTTAAAGGCATTAATGTGGATTTATGGCTGAGGGAAGAGGATGTATATAGCCAGATTAAGGAAAAAAGAATAAATGAGACATTTTTACCAGGAATAACACTTTCCAAGGCAATAAGGCCTGTTCAATCATTCAAAGAGGTAAGCAGGGAAAAACATTTTTTATTTATCGCTGTCCCTTCTCATTTTTTCAGAACTATCCTCACTGAGTTATCTCCTTTTTTGTCTTCTGCGGCACCCCTAATAGTGGGGACAAAGGGCATAGAGAATGAAACCCTTATGACTATGTCTCAAGTAGTTGCATCTGTATTGCCTGGAGATTGGGGGAATACGTTTGCATGCCTTTCTGGTCCAAGCTTTGCTCGGGAGGTCTGTCATAAACACCCAACAGCCGTAACCCTTGCCTCCAGAAACAAAGAACTGGCTATTTACTTACAGGAGCTATTTTCTACTGACTACTTCAGGGTTTATACTACCCAGGATGTGATAGGTGTAGAGCTTGGAGGGGCGCTCAAGAACGTGATAGCAATCGCTGCAGGCATATCAGATGGCCTCGGCTTTGGCTTTAATGCAAGAGCAGCGTTATTAACGAGAGGCTTGGCTGAAATAACAAGGCTCGGCGTTTCTATGGGTGCGCAACCATTAACCTTTGCAGGACTGGCAGGCATAGGTGATCTCATTTTGACCTGTACAGGAGATTTGAGCAGAAACAGAATGGTTGGATTAAAGATCGCTGAGGGTATGTCTACTAAGGAGATTGTTTCTGGCATGAAGATGGTTGCTGAGGGAATAAAGACATCCCTGTCTGCCTATAACTTAGCAAAAAAGATGGGCATAGAGATGCCGATCATAACAGAAGTTTACAATGTTATTTACAAAGGAAAGGAGCCGAGGAAGGCGGTTAAGGATTTAATGACAAGAGAGCTCAAGGTGGAGATTGAGGATTAAAATAGATATATCTGATGACTGTCCGGGTTTTTGCCAAAGAAGGTAACATCATCAATTTTGTCTATCTTTGGCCCACGCAAGAGGGCATAAAGCGTCCGCTCTATTCCTATGCCTCCGCCATAGGTATCCGGAAAGGTTGATCTTCCTTTATCATCTTTCATGCTCGCTGCTAACAGGAATGGCCCATATCCACCGAGCTCATCGATGTTTTCAATATTCCCCTTCACTATAATAGGCTTCACAGGGATTACCTTATTATCCAGGAGCCGTTCTACAATCGTCTCATAGAGCCATTCCCTTATGCCACCGGAAAGCAGCTCCCGTGCCTCGGTCTGCTCACCGGTGTCCCTGATAATGCTTTTGGCACAGATATCATAGTTATACACCATATCAGATGTTACCTCACCTGATGTTATCTCTCCATCAGGTTTCAGGTAAGGATATATAAGATCATAATTCTCTC
>JAFDHR010000373.1 GCA_019308645.1 Deltaproteobacteria bacterium | reverse complement strand
GTCAAATCCGCGTTGCGCGTGTGCCCCGATTTACGGGGCACGCTGAGGCCCCCTGTTAAAGGGCATGCAGCAAAAAAAGACATCCCCATGCTCTTTTCCGCGGTTAGTTTCTTATCAGCAGATAGCAAGCACTGTTTTAGATTTCTGCGGACATTAAATCACATGTTCTCATTTTGGTTAAGGGAGTATAGAAAAAGTATCCTTAATGGTCAAGCATATATAGAGAGTCCCATAAAATAAAAGTTTTTTCTTTTAGCATTTCTCATCTTTTTTGCCTGGATGCCGTAATTCTGGAGGGACACGAAATATATTAGGATATCCATTTTTCGCTGATACCAAAGAGACCCTTATTCATAAAAAGGATCCAGAGTTTCTTTTAACCCGGATTATGCAGTAGGCATCGTCACGAGGATTGAAAAACGTCAGTGAAACGAGCGTTGCAGCAAGGTTTTTCAGGTCGCAGTAGGTGTCTACTGCATAATCTGGGTTTAAGTGCTGGTAAATATGCAAATGTTCAATAAACAGTAGGCATTGGGAAAAAATGTATATTATAGTATCGAAGTTAGATATCTATTTATGATATTACACACTATTTCAGGATAACAATGAACACTGAATTGTTAAGGGATATATTTCTGGGATTTATCAAGATTCATATCCTATATCATGCCAGCAAAGAAAAGATATTTGGAAAGGAATTTCGTGAGGAACTCCTTCGTCACGGATATGATATCTCTTTTGGCACGCTCTATCCTGTATTTCATAAACTGGAGAAACAGGGATATTTACATTCCGAAAAAATAAATGTTAATGGGAAAATCCGAAAATATTACTCAATCACTCCTCAAGGCGGGGAAATTTTGGAGTTTTCCAGAGAAAAAGCACGAGAACTATTTAGCGAACTATTTGAAAAATAAGGAATAGACTATGCGGAACACTCAAAAGAAAAAGGGTATAACCAGAAATATTGTTCTCACCGGCTTTACATCCTTTTTTACAGATGTTTCCTCTGAAATGATTTATCCCCTGCTACAGGCCTTTGTGAGCATGATTATGGCTTCCAAAAAAGCTCTGCTGGGCCCCATTCTGGGAATTATAGAAGGGATAGCAGAATCCACAGCCAGTCTGCTTAAAGTTTTTTTTGGTTACTATTCTGATAAGATTCAAAACAGGAAGCTTCCTGCTATTGCAGGTTATAGTACATCCGCTCTGGCAAAATTTCTTCTCCTTCTCTCTTTTTTTGGATGGTATTTCGTTCTCCTCGCTCGTTTCTTTGACCGTGTCGGAAAAGGGATTCGAACAGCCCCCCGGGACGCACTGATTTCAGAATCTACCCCAAAGGAAATGCAGGGAAAGGCATTCGGTTTTCAAAGGGGAATGGATTTTGCCGGCGCCACACTAGGAGCCCTTATCTGCTTCTTTCTGGTTCTGCAATTTATGGACCCTGTTACCAAAACACTTAAAGATCTGAATTCCTTTTATATCCTGTTTCTGATCTCGATTATCCCTGCCTTTATAGGAGTAACCTTTCTATTTTTTATCAAAGAGAAAAAGCTCCAAACTGCTCAAACAGCAAAAAGCCAAAAGCCCAAACCAAATCTGAACATCCGGCAATATGATAAGAATCTTCAAATCTTCTTTCTTGCCCAGCTCGTATTTACCCTTGGAAACTCTTCAAACCAATTTTTACTGCTTCGTAGCATGAATCTCGGATATACTCTTTCTACAGTAGTTCTCATGTATCTTATCTTCAATCTTTTCACCTCTCTCCTCTCCACCGGATTCGGTTCTCTTTCTGACAGAATTGGACGAAAAAAGCTGCTCATAGCAGGCTATGGACTCTATGCAGTTGTATACATCGCTTTCGGTTTTATAAGCCATAAGACCAATTTCCTTTTGTGGTTTTTTTGGCCTGTGTATGGAATCTATTACGCAATGACAGAAGGAATAGAAAAGGCCTTTGTCTCAGATATAGCTCCAAAAGATTCAAAGGCAACTGCCCTTGGATTTTACCACACTATTGTTGGGGTCGGATTGCTCCCTGCAAGTATTATCGCTGGAATCCTCTTTTCCCTTCTTCCAAGTGCTCCATTCATTTTTGGTGGATTGTTGGCTCTTTTCGCCGTGGTTATTCTGGGTTTCTTTGTTAAAGAAAAAGGAGCGGAAGGATTAACACAATCCTGAAAGCTCTGCGATCTTTTTCATCACATTATCAAGAAATGGGCCTGCGGATGCTGATGGATCTGAATAAATGGCCCTACCGAAATTGATCCGAACCAAAGTTCGCACTCCTTTTCCCGAATAATTCATGCCCACAGGAATAAAAGGGATAGAGAAACGAGAAAGAACGAACCTCACAATTCCTGCATGTGCAGGACCCATTTTATTTCTGTAGTAGGTGCCTTCAGGAAAAACTACAACCCCCTCTCCTTCTTTTATGAATTCAATCATAGCCTTCAGAGATCGTCTGCTCTCTAAAGGACGTTTCCGGTTTAAAGGAATGCCACCAAGAGATCTTATAAACCAGTTGCTGAGAGGATTCTTGAATAGATCATCTTTGGCTACATAATAAAGAGGCCTGGGTGTTGCAAGGCTCAGCAGGGGAATATCCACCCACCGCTGGTGTTTTGGTAAAAGAATGAAGGCGGTCTTTTGAGGTAGGTTTTCCGTTCCTCCCGTTTCCAAGCGAAAGAATGGGGACAGGAAAATCCTGCTCGCAGTTTTTGTAGCCTTCAAGACCCAGTTTTTTCTTATACCCATAAGCACTCACCTAAAAAAGTATTCATAAAAACAGAGTAACTCAGGTTATCGGGTTCACCGTTCAAGTCTGGCCGCCCCGATTGTATCGGGACAGGCGGGGTTCACGGTTGACATCCATGCAATGCGGTGTGGCTTGTGGCAAGAATCGGATGAATTCCTCATTTATCTTCAAATCGAAACCAAATACTTTAGATTGATGATTCGA